>CADBBS010000198.1 GCA_902793045.1 uncultured Lachnospiraceae bacterium | reverse complement strand
TATGCCAACAACTATTACATATACAAAACAGGGCGACTATCTTCTCCCTGATTTAGAGTTACCCGAACAGCCAAAGGTCGAAATCGGCGTTTTCGGACATAGACATAAGCGTTATCTGAAAGAACACCACAGACTAATCTATTTTAATCTGCTCACCTCGTGTAAGCTCGCGGCGTATCTTGCCGACATTGATTCTCAGGCAAACGAAATGTACGATCTGCTCGTCCGTCAGCTTTCCGAAGAGGAAAACATTAGCGAACAACTAAAGTCAGATAACCCGATTGAATGGGCACGTAAAATGAACACAATCCGCCTCACAGCCACCGAAATCGTCAACCGAGAGATAATCTACACATAAGCAGAATATTCTGCTTACACGCCTTTTTCTAATTATTCGCCAAAAATAAACTTTACTATTCTAGTGGTTGCTTTTTCTGTTGCGTTGTCAATATCTTGTTTGCACCAGTATGGTTTACTATCATTCTCATATTTTTTTACTAAAGTAATGGCAATAGGGTATTTGCTATCAATGTATCCTGTTTTTTCAGAAAGTTTAGTAGAGACTTTTGCACTAAACCATTCATTCCCTATAGACCTATTGATCTTTTCTTCGAGAACTATTTTATTGCCTAATTTATTAACTGTGTGATTAAACTCGTCTTTTGTTTCTATTTGAGCATCTCTTCGAATGATGTCAAGATTTGCACCGCTTATAGGCATTATATGTTCAATGTCATATTTTGCTCCAAGTGCAAATGCAAGATTGTGTTCTTTAGCAAAAAGGTACTCATTTAGATAAACTAAGATGTTCTTTTCGTATTCAGATACATAGTTCTTGATTTCATCTTTATTCCATTTTTCGGTAATATGTTTATCAAAATCAGCTACTATTTCATCGTCAGAAAAAGTCTCATCTGCAAGTTTTACTTCTTCTCCAAAAAGGAAAGTTTTAAAGGCGCTGCTCGAATAACCGATATCAACTAATTCCAACAAAGTAAACAAACGCAATAAACTGGTTGATATTTGAGTTATTGATTCTTCAGATATTTTATCTTCGGCAAAACGATAAAAATAACTTGCAAGGAATAGTTTAGCGTTATCATTGAATTTCAAAAGAACTTGCAATATTGGATAGGCGGAATTTATCATCTGCTTACACAGTCCGATAGGATCGCTAAGTAAACTTTTGTTAATCTCAGTGAAGTATCTCCTTAATCCGGGTGTAGTAACGTTGATAGAGCCAGTATCGGTAATAATCTCTTTGCGCTTTGCTCTTTCATAATACATATGTTGCATAAAGATTGAGTCAATAGTAGCAATACCATTCTGCTTTAAACCATCAATTAATTCTATTAACTCTTTCCAGAGTTTTGTGAATTCTTCACCTACTCTGTTTTTCTCAGCTTCAGCATACAGCTTTGCTGAAATAATATCGGCATCATATAAAGGAAGTCCATCTGAATTCAAAGAATTGAACATAGTGATAGCCTGCTCAACTTGCCAGCTTTTAATTTCGATTACCTCACAACTATCTGTAAGTGTTTTAGTGAATTTGTTAAGTTGGGTCTCGGTTAGTTCTGCGGCTTTTTCGTAGAAAAACTTAAAGTTTCTGAAGAAGTTTGTATACTTGTTGTCCTTTTGCTTTCGTGGAATCTTATAGACATTTGATTCTGCTTCAGCGTAGTCAACTGCACTTAGAATAGTGTTAAGCTCATTCTTGTGAAGTTCATTAATGGAATAGTTCTTTAGAATAATGTTGCTGTTACAAATATCTTTATCTGTACGGTCAGGTTTATCCGGAATATCCTCAGTTTCTGCCTTGTAGAGTATTCCCATTATTTTCCTTCTGCGTTCTTTTAATCCTCTGCAAAGATTCTCGGATTCTTCGTCCTGACTGGTTGTGCCAATGGCAACATTTATATTCACCAAAAGAGCTTTAAGAAGCAGAAGGAAAGTTGTAGTTCTCTGCTGACCATCAATTAGCCCGAATACAGTATCGTTGTCCTGACAATTGATGATAATAGTACCAAAGAAGTATCTGTCCTTACTGTCACTATCTAAAAAGTCGGTTATATCCTGCCAGAGTTTATC
>CADBBS010000197.1 GCA_902793045.1 uncultured Lachnospiraceae bacterium | reverse complement strand
GGCTTTCTGCTCTTCATTACACTTAGTTTTCTAAGTGAGAAGTCATATTTGTTGTAATTAACAAGCAATACCTTATTTACCCAAATATCACTGTTCTGATTTAAGATAAAGTAAATGAAACTTTCTGTGTGAGAAACTATTCTAACTTGTTTCTTTTCAAAGCCCATTTCCACAAAGATTTTCTTAATGTTATCTACTATTGTTGGATTTAGATCTTCCACAGAAATCAAAATATCTCTGATAACTCTTGTCTTGCAGCGACGTCTAGCAAGGTCAAGTAAATACTCCATAAATACTTTGACCACTTCGCGATCGTCTTTTCGCATTTTTTTGTTACACATTTTAGGCAAGTTAGTATAGGAAGTACTGTTGTTTAGTCTTCCTTTGCTAACAGCTTCATCACCTGATGACCACTCCATCAATTCTTTGTTGTAACAAACTGTTGTTGGAATCTGGAATGTGTCCTTATTCTTAGTGTGAATATTCTTAGGTGTCACATCATTTTCCAAATATGCAAGTTGTGTAAAATCCATGGAAAAATCAATTGCAAGAATTATACCTTTGCCCCTTTTCTCCTCCTTATAGCAGTTTAAATGATTCTTTTCCTGCTACTTTATCTAATTCATAAGTCTGCATGATTTCTTTACATTCGGCATCTTTGCCAAGTTCTCTGCAGACCATCATTGAATTTATCATTCCAAATCTAGTCTCATCATTATAGATGTCTTTCTTAGAAATTCTAACCGAGTAGTTATCTACCACTTTGCCGTTAGGTGCTTCTTCTGAGTATTCTCTGATGCTGTAGTTTATCTGCTCTCCGTAGAACATAATAATCTCTTTAGTGAATACTCCCTGGTAAATACTTCCCATCTCCTCAACCACTGGCTCAAGTTTTCCTTCAGGAGTAGTGATTGTGTATTTAATCTCAACTCTGTGGTTAGGATGTGATTGTGTATTTAATCTCAACTCTGTGGTTAGGATTTGTTCTAAAGTCTATGATTGTCTTATCAACCATTCCAAATGGAATCTTAATCCACTTGCTAAACTTCTTATAAAACTCGAAGTGAATGCTATTCTTAGCAAGTTCATTGATAAGAGTTTCAACTATTGTAATCTGTCTCTTAGATGGTTCTGACACTTTGGACATAACTTCGATGAATGCAATTTTGCAAATCATTGGAGTGTTAAATCCATTAGCGTACTCTTCTTCTAAGATTTCCCAAACTATTCTTGGACACTGAACTTTCTTTATGAAGTAGTTGTAACTTACATATGTGTAGAAAGCCTTTCGCACCTTCGACGAAGTTGGGTATTTCAAATACTCTGTGTAAATATCAAAAATCTTATCTGATATATCGTTTTCAAACATGTACTGGATAAGCAATCTCTCGGCAATTGTATTATCATCAATCTCAAGTGATTTTGATGCCAAGAACAATTGATATAGTTCGATTGAACCACTGTCGTAATGACGTCCTAAGTATTTTAGAACTTCCTTATCTCTACAACCATTTCTGAAAATGCTACCGCACATCTCGACTACTATCTCATTGTTTTCGTAGTCAGGATCCTTTACTAGTTCCACACAGAGTTTCTCGATTAACTTTTTATCGATACCTTTGTATCCATATTTTGCTACCAAAGGATAAGTCTTCTTCAAATGATTTCTAGATAGCATAATCTCAATCACTTTTCTTCTAGCTGTGATAGACATTGTATCCAAGTCAAAGTCCACTGGATAAACATCTAAATCTCCCATATCGTATCCTTTGTAGAAGTAGTCCACTGCAAAGTTCTCAAGGAAATGTCTGTAATGACTAGAGATGCCTCTAATCTCCATTGTATCCTTAATAGTCTTTGCCTCGCCCTTGCGTTTGCTTGGGTGAGATAGCAAATCTTCTGTATCACAAAGCTTAAGCATTGCGCTAAAACCAGTCTTTGTAATGTTAATCATCTCAGCCATGCTTGTGATAGTAGTTTCAACCTTCGATAGGAATCTTCCTCTATAGTCCACATACATAATGACTGGATGTTTTGTGTAAAGTTGT
>CADBBS010000196.1 GCA_902793045.1 uncultured Lachnospiraceae bacterium | reverse complement strand
TAGGAGAATTTAGTTCAATGAGTTTCATGATGATACTACAGAGCATACCAGCGCTAGTTATATTCACTATGATATTGCTTCTTTTGACGAAGATGGTAAAGCCTTTGCCGGTGGCTATCGTTGTAGCAGCAATATCGCTTATAGATTTGCTTTTGGATCTATATGTAAGAGTAGTTGGAAATCACATGAACTTCTTTACATGGGGTAATGCTAGAATATTATCTACCAACACTTGTCTTGCCATAGGTTTCGTGTTGATAGTTTTATTAACTGGTAAGAAACAAAAAAATTAAATAGTTAAAAACAAAAAGACTAATCACATTTTTGTGGTTAGTCTTTTTTTATTAAAAAATGTTGACAAACAAAACTAATTGTGTATAATTAAATTGTATACAATCTAATTCAAAGGAGGTATGTTCAACGAGGAAGTTGATTTGGCTGAATATAAAGGAAAGGCATTATTGATTGTTAACACTGCAACAGGTTGTGGATTCACTCCACAGTACGAGGGGCTAGAGGCTTTGTATAAGAAGTACAAAGATCAAGGCTTTGAGATTTTAGATTTCCCTTGTAATCAGTTTGGACACCAGGCGCCAGGCAGTGATCAAGAGATAAGAGAATTCTGTACAGCTAAGTACGACGTTTCGTTTAGACAGTTCAAAAAGATTGACGTAAATGGAAAAGAAGAAGAGCCACTTTACAAATATCTTAAATCACAAAAAGGTGGATTGATTAAACGAATTAAGTGGAACTTCACAAAGTTCTTGGTGGACAAAGAAGGAAATGTAGTGGAGAGATTTGGACCAACTACTAAACCAGAAGACATTGAGGATAAAATCAAGGAAGTACTATAAGAAATCAGGTGACAAAATGAGTAAGTACGATTGTTTAAAACTAGAAAACCAGTTATGTTTCCCACTTTATGTTTGCTCAAAAGAGATTGTAAGAAAGTATAAACCTTTCTTAGATGAAATTGATCTCACATACACGCAGTACATTGCGATGATGGCTCTTTGGCAAAACAATGAGTGCAACGTGAAAGAGTTGGGCGAAGCCCTCTACCTAGATTCAGGAACTCTCACACCACTTTTAAAGAAACTTGAGAACAAAGAATATGTTCAAAGAGTGAGAGCCAAAGACGATGAGAGAAATCTTGTGGTAAAACTTACAGTAAAGGGAAAGAAGTTAGAAGACAAAGCATCAAAGATTCCTGCGCAGATGGGAAGATGTGTAAATCTTAACCAGAAGGAAGCGGGAGAACTAAAGAGACTCCTCGACAAAGTACTAGGTGGATTAGATGATTAGTCTTTGACGAAGGAAAATTTAAGGAGGTTATTATGGAAGTATTAAATGTAACATTAGATAATTTTGAAGAAGAAGTATTGAAATCAGATGTGCCAGTATTGGTGGACTTTTGGGCTAGTTGGTGCGGACCATGTAAGATGATGGGACCAGTAGTGGACGAAGTGGCTGCAGAAGCTGACGGCTTCAAAGTAGCAAAGGTAAATGTAGATGACAACCAAGGTCTAGCAGTTAGATACAACATCCAGTCTATCCCTTGCCTAGTAGTTTTCAAAAACGGCGAGGAAGAGACGAAGTGGTAGACCTAGTTAAATAAGAAGTAACTTTTACATTGAAGATTCATGTGGGCACTGATTGGTGCCCGCGTAATCTATCTAAGGAGAAGATTATGTACGATATTATTGTTATAGGCGCGGGACCTGCGGGTTTGTCAGCAGCCATATATGCAAGAAGAAGTGGCAAGACTGTTTTGGTTTTGGAGGAATCCACTTACGGCGGTCAGATAGTTAACACACCTGATGTGGAAAACTATCCAGGCATCGCTCACGTTTCAGGTTTCGATTTTGCAACAAACCTTTACAACCAGGCAAAGGACTTTGGCGCGGAATTCAAATTTGAAAAGGCAATCGGTGTGGAAGACGGCGAAGTGAAGAAAGTGAAAACTCCAAAGGGAGAGTATGAATCAAAGGCAGTCATTATTGCGACCGGTGCAAAGCATAGAAAACTCGGCTTGGATAATGAAGAGTCTTTGATAGGCAAAGGTGTTTCGTATTGCGCAACTTGCGACGGAATGTTTTTCAGAGACAAAAACGTGGCAGTGAACGGTGGTGGAAATACAGCTTTGGAGGATGCGTTCTTCTTATCAAATTATTGTAAGAAGGTTTACGTTATTCATAGACGTGATGAATTTCGCGGCGATGCAAAAGACGTAGAGAAACTCCGCGGCA
>CADBBS010000195.1 GCA_902793045.1 uncultured Lachnospiraceae bacterium | reverse complement strand
AACCGCCCTTTCTGCCATACGGAAAAAAGAACTCCTCACATTTATAAAAACTATAATAGATCTTATTCAGCAACTCCTTCATATTCTTGTAGATACATATTAATCATCCATAAAAATGAATTTTAAATCCCCATTTTTCCATTCTTTCAAAATCATTTCTGCGTTAAAACTATGAATCCCATAGTTGCCATTCGCTATTTCAGACAAGACTTCTTCTCCTTTTTGGGGGCAAACAGAAAGATATGCGTACGATGTGGATTCTCTTACTCCTACATTTTCATATTGGTTTTATAGAGATATGAAAGACATTTGATCTTATTGTCAAAGCACCTATTTCCTAATTTGTAATTTCCTGTCTCTAACGTTTGAGCTTGTTTGATTGAATTCTCCTCAAACAATTTTAATGCTTCCTCTTGACTTTTTATAGTTTTCATATCGCTTTCATTACGTAATGTAAACACAAACCATAATAAACATGCTCACAGGGTGAGACTTTTGTGAGCACAAATTATTAGTCTACATGCTTTAGCAGAAACTTCCCTGTTGCAATTTTACTAACAACATCTTCATAGGTTAAGACTATTCCCAAGTCTATATGTTTATATTCCTCTGTCAATTCTCCTATAAAATGTTGTTCTTGATTAATTTTCCAGACTACCCATCTGTAAGACTTGGTCATTTGAGGATTGCCTATGTCATTATACATGACGAAACAAATATCATCAGGATTACCTATATCACTATATTTGCCTACTTTATACCATGCACTATATAATATTCCAAATTTGAGAATAGTATGGGCATAAAAATGTACGTTACCTCTGACAATTTCATCCAAATTTGGTTTGTAATCAATAGGGTAATGCTCTTTAAACACACGGATTACAGAACTATTTAACACAGTCATGTCATTAGCCACATATTGGAAGAAACACTTGTACTCTTTGTCAACTTCGACACAGAACACGTCCCCGATTTTTGTTACAATTCTTTTTGCCATAAGTTAAAAATTGATATTAATTGTTATACCCATTTATTCCAATAACAAAATATGCCCATCGTTCCTGTCTGAATATAATTTCTTTCATGAGTTACATTGTAATATTGAATATCATATATAAGGTGTATCCCCCTATTATTAGAGATAATAAAGATCCCCCGCTAAGCCACAAAACAGCGAGAATCCCAAGAATGGAGGAAATTACAATAAGAATGGTGCTAACAACGTTACTTAAATTTAGTAGCCATGATAACACTAAGATGGTAGAACATAATAACGAAAAAGCATATAAGAATATTGTTATATGTAATAATGCTCCGCCCGTCCTAGTGTTATAGGTATGGAGTTCATGAATACCTAACATGTGGTCAATTTGATAAAAACCATAATACAGATATACTATTAACTTTTTCATCTTGTAACAGAGGCTATACCTCACAATGGGGTCTGACACTTGTGAGTACTTTCTTTCCTTATTGTTTGTTTTCTTTTTCCCCATAAACTTCTTCTCCCAAGACCTGTTCGTCCCATAATACTTCGCAAATTGTTGGGTCTTTTATGCTATACTTAATTCTGAACTTATCTCCGATTTTGCACTTTATTGATGAAACAGATGCTCTGTGATAATATTCTTTTTCATTAGCATAGTAGCAAACATTTATCTGATAGCCAGATCTTATTCCGGGTTCATCATTAAATCCTACCACAATACACGTAGTAGTCTTTGTATCCTTCAACATCTCTTTTTTGTGGCAATAGGAGAAAGAGAGTAATACGCTTAAAACTGTAATGAATACAATCGTAAGCAGTTTGTCTATGTCAATTTTCTTTTTATCCTTCTTTTTGCTCTTGCCTTTTCCCATAAGCAAATCGGTTTGTTGTTTGAAATGCAGATGATTCGTTACTCGTCTGCAAATTTACGAAATAATCATGGATTGGCGAAAAGTTTCGATTAAATCTTTTCTTTTTTGAACTCGATGCCTTTGTAGAGCACGGGTTTGCCGTTTTCGCTTTCGGGGATGATGTGGAGGCGGACGCTGCGGATGTGCTTCTTCGGGCGGAACTCCTCAGGGCTGTCCACCTTTTCGCTCTCGATCTCCAGTTTCAGACGTCCCCACTCCCTCAACTGGACGATGTCGCCAGCACGGAGATGACGGCTGACAACCTCGGAGAGCCTCATCATGATGGCGTTGACAAGGGGCTCATCGTAAGGGTGCTGTTCGCAGACTTCCTTCAGAATCTCCATGTTGCTGACGGTGCGCTGATGGCTGGCCACCGCCTTGTACTTGCCGAACGTTCTCAGCGTCGGCTTGTTCTCTTTGACAATCTTGTACTTCATATTCTCGGGTTTAATGTTTATTCTGTCAGAGTTTCATGCCTCTAAAGTCAATGTCACTTTTATGCTTTCCAGCAAAAACCATGCCAGGGGCTTCTGAATTCTCGAGAAAATCCATGACTTTAGACGGACTAAAGTCCGACTTTAGTCCCTGTAAACCTCTGAATTCTCGA
>CADBBS010000194.1 GCA_902793045.1 uncultured Lachnospiraceae bacterium | reverse complement strand
TGTAATAGACATCACAAGCAGCGAAAAAATCACAAGCAAACTAATTATTCTTTTCATTTACACTCCCTCTTTCACCTTTAAAGTTCCGTCTTTCATTTCGAGTACTTTATCAGCATTTTGAATAGTTGATAGTCTGTGAGCCACAATAAATGTAGTTCTTCCGTTCATCATCTTTTCAAACGCTCTTTGAATTCTCATTTCAGTTCTTGTATCAATGCTAGATGTAGCCTCGTCCAAAATTAACATTGGTGGTAAGTCTAGCATTAGGCGTGCGATACAAAGTAACTGTTTTTGACCTTGAGATAAATTCTCTCCATCCTCTGTCACTATAGTATCGTATCCGTCTGGGAGTTTGCTAATAAAGTTATGTGCATGACATTCCTTACAAGCTTTTATCATTTCTTCATCAGACGCATCTGGTTTCGCAAACTTAATGTTATCTCTAATAGAAGCATTTCTAACCCAAGTATCCTGTAGCACCATTCCAAATGAAGCACGAAGACCTTCTCTAGTCATATCTGTAATGTCTACGCCATCTATCTTTATACTTCCACTATCAAGTTCATAGAATCTCATAAGAAGATTTACAAAAGTAGTTTTACCTGCACCCGTTTCACCAACTATAGCGATAGTCTCACCAGGCTGCACTTCCAAGTTTACATCGTTCAATATCTTCTTAGGCTCTTCTCTAACTTCATCCTCTTCTGGATTTTGATTTCTATTTTTGTATTCATACGAGAAGTAAAGATGTTCTACACTTACCTGTCCATCAGGATTTTCCAAAACTATCTTTCCATCGTCCTTAATATTTACTTCTTCATCTATCAACTCAAATACACGACCAGCTGAAGCCAATGCATTTTGAAGTTCAGTGATTACTCCAGAGATTTCATTGAATGGTTTCATGTACTGAGTTGCGTATGTGAGAATCGCCATCAAAGAACCTACTGTAATCTCGGCATTTGGTCCAGCCACTCCAGTAGCCACGCAAACCAAACCGCCGCACACCACTTCTCTAATCTCTCATTTGTCTCGTCAAATTTTTCAAGTTGACTCTCTTCTCTCGAGAATGCCTTAACAAGTTTTGCACCCTTTACAGTTTCTTCAATAATCGCTGTTTGCTCAGCACGCACCTTCGACTGTTTTCTAAACATATCGTATGTATGTTTCGCAACGAACCTTGCAATCACAATTGAAAGTGGAGTTAAAACGATAACCACCAATGCTACTTTCCAATTGATAAGCACCATAAACACGAGCGTCAAAAGTATTGTCATTATTCCTGAGAAGAAACTAGTAAATCCCATCAACAAACCATCAGCTAGTTGATCCACATCAGTAATAATCTTACTAATCAACTCACCCTTCGAATGTCTATCTATATAACTGATTGGGAGTGTCTGGATCTTGCAGAAAGTTTCTTGTCTGATATCTCGAATCAAGTTGTATGTAATCTTGTTATTGATCACACCCATTATCCACTGAATAAAGCATGCCAAAATCACAACTACCAAAATGATAATTGTTGTCTTTGTAACTTCCTTAAACTCAACTTTTCCTTTGCCGATGATGTGGTCAGTTGCATCACCAATAATCTTTGGCACATACAATGTGGCTACGACAAAGACAAGTGAGAGAATAATCGAGATGGCTAGCATCACTCTATATTTCTTTAATCTTTGGCCCAGTTTTTGAAGGGCATACTTACTACTCATATGCACCTCCTATCTGGTCCGTATAAATGTTTTGCTTGTACTGCGACTCGTGGATTTCTTTATACACTTCGCATGTCTCAAGCAAGTCTTTGTGCGAACCTTTTCCAACTAGTCTTCCTTCTTCTAAAACTAAAATCTCATCCAAATCCATAATCGAGTTTGTACGCTGAGACACAATAAACATCGTGGTATTTGTAAGTGACTTGAGATTTGTTTTTAGAAGCGCATCAGTTTCATAATCAAGCGCAGATGAAGAGTCATCCAAAATCAAAACCTTTGGATTTCTAACCAATGCTCTTGCAATAGTTAGTCTTTGACGCTGGCCACCTGAGAAGTTTGAACCATTGTCCAACACTTCTGTATCCAGTCCGCCTTTTTCCATTACAAAATCATAAGCGCAAGCGAGTTTAAGAGCCTGTTCCATCTCCTCTTCTGTTGCGCTATCATTTCCAAACTTAAGATTACTTCTAACTGTTCCTCTAAAAAGTTGAACATCCTGCGGAGTAATTCCAAACATACTCCTTAAATCTTTTAGTTCGTATTCATCTATATTTTTATCCCCAATTTTTAAGTTGCCATCTGTCACCTTATAAAATCGTGGGAGCAAGTTTACAAGTGTTGATTTACCAGAGCCGGTCGCTCCAATAATTCCAATTTTCTTACCCTTGCCCGCG
>CADBBS010000193.1 GCA_902793045.1 uncultured Lachnospiraceae bacterium | reverse complement strand
AAGATGGGATGATACAAAAGAGTATTCATATCCAATGCGTTCAAAAGAGGATGCACAGGATTACAGATACTTCCCAGACCCAGACTTAACTCCAATCATTATCAGCGACGAATGGATGGAAGAAGTAAAGAGTAAAGAGCCAGAGTTCAGAGATGAAAAGATGGCTAGATATATTTCAGAGTTTGATTTGCCAGAGTATGACGCAGATATTATTACTTTGTACAAGCCTTTGGCGGACTTGTTTGAAGAGACAGTAGCTCTTGGCAACAAGCCTAAGGAAGTAAGTAACTGGATTATGGGCGAGACTATGAGACTTTGCAAAGAAGAATCAGTTGACCCGGATCAAGTAAGCGTAAGTGCCGAGAATCTATCAAAACTTATAAAGATGATAGAGGACAGTACAATAAACCGCGGTGCTGCAAAGGAAGTCTTTGAGGCGATGTTCAAAGATAATGTAGATCCTGAAAAGTATGTGGAAGAGCACAATATGAAACAGGACAACGACGAAGAAGGATTAAAGGAAATCATCAAGAAGGTGATTGAAGAAAATCCAAAAGCAGCAGACGATGTTAGAAATGGAAAAGAAAAAGCAATAGGTGCTTTGGTTGGACAGACAATGAAGGCTACACAGGGTAAAGCAAATCCTGGATTGGTAAATAAGTTGATAAAAGAATTATTATAAAAAGGGGATTTATTATGAACGAGGACTTAATGTCACACAAGAGCAGGTTGATGAGTTAAAGGCTAACGCTGATGACATTAACTATGATGTGGCAAAGGCTAGAGAGAAGGAAGTGCGTCATGACGTTATGAGTCATGTGTATGCGTACGGACAGCAGTGTCCAAACGCTAAAGGTATTATTCACCTTGGTGCTACTTCATGTTACGTAGGTGATAACACAGATATAATCATTATGACAGAGGGTCTTAAACTTGTTAGAAAGAAACTCTTAAATGTAATGAATGAGTTGGCAAAATTTGCTAACCGCTACAAAGACCTTCCAACGCTAGGTTTTACTCACTTCCAGCCTGCTCAGCCAACAACTGTTGGTAAGAGAGCATCTCTATGGCTTATGGAGTTGAAACTAGACTTGGATGATATCGACTATATGATTGATCAGATGGTTCTTCTTGGTTCAAAAGGAACAACTGGTACTCAGGCTAGTTTCCTAGAACTATTTGAAGGTGACCATGAAAAGGTTAAAGAGTTAGATAAGAAGATTGCCGAGAAGATGGGATTTAAAGAGTGCATTCCAGTTTCAGGTCAGACTTATTCTAGAAAGATTGATACAAGAGTGCTTAACGTGCTTTCAGGAATCGCTGCAAGTGCGCACAAGTTCTCGAACGACATTAGACTTCTTCAGCATTTGAAGGAGATTGAGGAGCCATTTGAGAAGAGTCAGATTGGTTCTTCGGCCATGGCGTATAAGAGAAATCCTATGCGCTCAGAGCGTATCGCATCACTTGCAAACTATGTAATGACAGTTAACATCAACCCAGCCATTACATCATCTACTCAGTGGTTTGAGCGTACACTTGATGATTCTGCTAACAAGAGAATCAGTGTGCCAGAGGCATTCCTAGCAACAGACGGAATCCTAGACCTATATATGAACGTGGTAGATGGACTAGTAGTTTATGATAAAGTAATCACAAAGAGACTTATGAGTGAACTACCATTTATGGCTACTGAGAATATTATGATGGACGCTGTTAAAGCAGGTGGAGATAGACAGGAACTTCACGAGAAGATTCGTCAACTTTCAATGGAGGCTGGTGCAAATGTTAAGCAGAAAGGTCTAGAAAACAACTTGCTTGAGCTAATCGCGAACGACGAATCATTTGGCTTAAGTCTAGAGGATCTTGAGAAGACTATGGACCCTTCAAAGTATGTTGGACGTGCTCCTGAGCAAGTAGAAGAGTTCCTAAGAGATGTGATTAATCCAATACTTGAGGCCAACAAAGACGAGCTAGGATTAAGCGCAGAAATTAACGTTTAATAGGTGCAAAGAACAGAAAGTAAATTGTGAAAATTCTGTTACCACTTTGTGATACCAAAGGCAATAAAATGCTTTAATAAAAGAATATAATATGATAAAATCGGTTATGTGTGAAATCGG
>CADBBS010000192.1 GCA_902793045.1 uncultured Lachnospiraceae bacterium | reverse complement strand
TTCACCTTTAGATTTGTTCTGTTCCGATTCATTATAGCATATATTATTATCACATACAATATGTGATTAAATTATCTATAGATTAAAATGGCTGTGGCTACTGCTGCATTTAAAGATTCCACTTCACCTTCCATTGGAATCTTTATTTTTTTATCAGCCAAACTTGCCACTTCATCACTAAGACCGTTTGCCTCGTTTCCAATCAAGAATGCTCTATCATTTGCCAACTCAACACTTGATATGTCTTCACCGTCTAAGTGTGCTGCATATGTTGTAACACCGCTAGCCTTCATTTCATTAACTGCTGCACCTAGGGCATCAACTATCACACATGGCACTCTAAATATTGAGCCCATAGTTGATCTAATAACTTTTGGATTATAAAGGTCTACTGTATCTTGGCTCATAACTACTGCACTGATACCAGCGCCCTCTCCAGTTCTAATTATTGTTCCAAGATTTCCTGGATCTTGGATTTTATCTAAAACAACAATACAGCTGTTTTCTTTGTCGCGGTTACTTAGTACCTCGTCTAATGTGTAGTCAGCCATTCTAACAACTGCAAGTACACCTTGTGGATTTACAGTGTCAGATAGTTTCTTAAAAACATTATCAGCTACCACCGTATAGTCCACTCTGCTAAACAAATCTGGAATGTTGTCGTATCTATTATCAGTCGCACTTTCCTTATCCACATTTATATATGTTTCAACAAAACTTTCAGACACATAAACAGAATCGATATCCATAGCAGGAATCTCTTTAAAAATTCTGATTCCTTCTACCACGAATAAGCCCTCAGTTTTTCGCTCCTTGGACTTCTCGCGCAGTTTCACTATTTTTTTGATTTGATCATTTGAAGTCGATGTGATTATCATTTCACATTCTCCTCGCCATATATTTCTTTAAGTTTTGCTATAAACTCAGATGATCCATTCACATTGAATTTCGCATCCATCTGTTTTACTTGCTTTTCTTCTGCCAAGTAAACCATCACAATATCATTTCCGTGATTTTCCCAGAGCAAGTTTTCAAAATCTTTTTCTTTGTCGAAGTATTCATCTTTGTTTTTAAATGAAACCCAGATTTTAGAAGGCATGTCGCCAAATGAAGAAATGTTGTTTGCAATAATTTTGCCGTCGTTGTTTTCTTCTATCTGAGCCTCGCCCGATACAAAGATAATCTGACAATCACTTCCACTGTTCCAACCAAATCTTCCAAAGTGATAAACGCCATCTGCTGGCCCTTCTTTGTGAACTTCTTCGTCAAAGTATTGATAATTCCGCCCACTGTCACTTTGCTCTTATCTTTAACCTTTGGATCTTCGCCCTCTTCAGGCTCGTTAAAGTCAATTGAAATATTTGTGATGTGACTCTTCCACTTATCTTCTAGCTCGTCTAGTGGATGGCCGCTTACATATATTCCAAGAATCTCTTTTTCAAATTCTAATAACTGTTCTTTGTCGAACTCTCCACAGTCCGGCATTCTAACCTTGTATGCATCTTTAGTCTCATCGTCTGCAATGTCAAAGAATGATACTTGTCCCTCCATAGCAGTCTTGTTCTCCTGAGAGATGCTGTCGCAAATGTCATTGTAAACCATCATCATCTGTTTTCTAGTAGCACCAAATGAATCGAATGCTCCACATTTGATGAAGTTTTCAATTGCACGCTTGTTAACACCATGCTGCATAGTTCTAGAAATGAACTCATCTATATCGTTAAACTTTCCGTTTTTCTCGCGCTCTTCTATGATGGCTGAAATGATAGGACGGCCAACACTCTTGATGGCAGTTAAACCATATCTAATATTGTCACCTGCCGCTGAGAAATCGCTAAAGCCCTCGTTTATATCTGGTGGCAAAATCTCGATTCCCATTGAACGACATGAGTAAATGTACTCAGCCACTTTGCTTGAGTTATCCATAACAGATGAAAGCATGGCTGCCATAAACTCTGTTGGATAATAGTATTTAAGGTATGCTGTCTGATAGGCAACAACCGCATAAGCCGCCGCATGAGATTTGTTGAACGCATACTTTGCAAAGTCTGTCATTTCATCGTAAATCTTGTTTGCGATAGCCTCGTCAATTCCGTTGTTTATACATCCTTTGACACTCTCGTCCTCGTTTCCGTAAACGAAGTTTTGGCGCTCTTTGTCCATTACGTCCTGTTTCTTCTTACTCATGGCACGGCGAAGCAAATCGCTTCGGCCCAAAGTATAACCAGCCAAGTCACGAACGATCTGCATAACCTGCTCCTGGTAAACGATACAGCCGTAAGTTGGTTTGAGGATAGGCTCAAGCTCTGGACAGTCGTAAGTAACTGCCTCCGGATTGTTCTTACCCTCTTCATATTTTGGAATAAAGTCCATAGGACCTGGGCGGTACAAAGAAATACCCGCAATCACATCCTCCAAAGTTTCAGGCTTAAGTTCCTTCATGAAACTCTTCATACCTGCACTCTCTAACTGGAAGATTCCCTCGGTGTTTCCTGTTCCGATATATCCTAGAACTTTCTTATCGTCATAATCTATCTCTTTTAAGTTAACCACATCGCCTTTGTTTTCTTTGATGAGGTCGATTGTATTTTGAATAACTGTTAGGTTTCGAAGACCAAGGAAGTCCATCTTAAGAAGTCCGAGTTCTTCTAGCGTAGTCATAATGTACTGAGTAGTTATGGAGCCATCGCTCGCTAATGATAAAGGAACGTACTCATCCACAGGCTTGGCGCAGATAACTACACCGGCCGCGTGCATTGACGCGTGACGAGGAAGTCCCTCTAGTCTCATTGACATATCAATCAAATATTTGACCTCAGGGTCGTTCTCGTATTCTACCTTTAGCTCGTTGCTAGTCTTTAGGGCCTCCGCCAAAGTAATGTTAAGTTCGTTTGGAATCATCTTTGCGATTTGATCGCATCTAGCGTAAGGCATATC
>CADBBS010000191.1 GCA_902793045.1 uncultured Lachnospiraceae bacterium | reverse complement strand
CCAAGTGTGTTTGCAAGATCAGAATTCATACGCTCTAGCATCAAATCCCAAGTGATGTTTCCATCATTTTCAAATGGCATCTCGTGTAGAACGAAATATCTAACTGCGTCCACGCCAAAGTACTTAGCCAAATCATCAGCATAAATAACATTGCCCTTTGACTTACTCATCTTTCCGCCATCCTGAAGCAACCATGGATGTCCAAAGATTTGCTTAGGCAACGGAACATCTAGAGCCATCAACATGGTTGGCCAATAGATTGTATGGAATCTCAAGATATCCTTGCCAATCAAGTGCACATCTGCTGGCCAATACTTTTCGTATAGCTCATCATTGTTTCCATCCACATCGTATCCAAGTCCAGTGATATAGTTTGAAAGCGCATCAATCCACACATAAATAACGTGGTCTGGGTCAAAGTCCACAGGCACACCCCATTTAAATGATGTTCTAGACACACACAAATCCTGAAGTCCTGGAAGAAGGAAGTTGTTCATCATCTCATTCTTTCTAGACTCTGGTTGGATAAACTCAGGATGTGAATTTATATGTTCAATTAGTCTATCTGCATATTTGCTCATTCTAAAGAAGTAAGCCTCCTCCTTGGCTGGCTTAACTTCTCTACCACAGTCTGGACATTTGCCGTCCACTAGCTGTGCTTCAGTCCAAAATGATTCACAAGGAGTACAGTAAAGTCCCTCGTATGAGTCTTTGTAGATGTCTCCCTGGTCATATAATTTCTTAAAAATCTTTTGAACTTGTTTTTCGTGATCTTCGTCAGTAGTTCTGATAAATCTGTCATAACTTGTTCCCATCAAGTCCCAGATTCTCTTAATCTCGCCTGAAACCTCATCCACAAACTCCTTAGGTGTAACGCCCTGCTCTGCGGCTTTCTCTTCCACCTTCTGTCCGTGCTCGTCAGTTCCAGTCTGGAATCTCACGTCATATCCTTGTTCTCTTTTAAATCTAACAATAGCGTCCGCTAAAATAGCCTCATAGGTATTACCAATGTGAGGCTTTCCAGATGTGTACGCTATAGCTGTTGTCAAATAAAATGGTTTGCTCATTTCTATCTCCTTAGTCTATTAAACTAGATTTATCTTATATTTTATCAGACCTGTCAAGGGTCTTACGCTTTAAAGCCGTTACTAGCCATCTCAACTAGCTTCGCCAAAGCCTTTTCTTCTTCATCTCCGTCGCATTCAAAAGTTACTTCTGATCCCTTTTTGATGCCCGCAGAAATAATACTGATTTGGCTCTTTGCATTTAATCTTTTGTCGCCATAAATCAGTTCGCATTTGCAGTCCATGTTTTCCATTTCTCTTGCGATATTTGCTGCTTCATGAAGCTTAATTCCATCTGCTACATCAATAGTAATAGTCTTATGTACCATAGTAACCTCCTATGTTTTCGCATATTTCTAGTGACAATTTTACCATATTTTAAGGGAAAAATAAAACGGACCAAACGTTAATTTGGTCCGCATTGGGTTGCCGCCTTTTAATATAAAACCTATCTCTTCCCCTCTTTAGATTAGTCGTATATACAAAGGCTTTTCCATTATAAAGCCTTTGTGCTCGAATATGGAATGTGTGTCATTCTATATTTCAAAAAGTGTCGCAATCTGCTATCTATTACGGTACTTTACCAACACTCTCTTAATTTTTTTACTTAGTGGATTTGCCATCAAATATTGATATACCGTGAATCATGTTGAAAACGATTCCTGCTGAGTATGTTGCGATAAATGTTGATAGTTTTGGTTTGTCTGTCACCATAAATACTGTGGCCGAATCCATCAAAAGTCCGTATAGCAAAAATGTCACTAAAAATCCGTAAGTACATAGGATTAATTTGGCGAAGCCACCCATTTTTTCTATTCGCTCTTGGTTGAAAATGATGGCGGAGATTAATCCTATAAGTCCAAAGCCTATCATCTGCCACAAAGTCCATGGGCCCATGCCAAAGAACATATCCGATATGAATGCAGTCATAACTCCGCTTAAAAATCCTGCCTGTTTTCCAAGCATAATTCCTGTGATTATTACGATAGCTGCGCATGGTTTAAACTGCGGAATCATAAAGAAAACTAATCTTCCAACTACTCCCAAACTTATCATTACCGATAAAAGTACCACATCTTTTGTGCCCGGTTTCTTTCTCTCAAAACTGCGCACAAAAATCACGATAGCCAAAATAATTAAAACTACCGATGCTATCAAATACAGCCTGTCGCCGAACATACTATTTAGTTGATCGCCTGTGAAACTTCTCATAATTATTTATAAAATCTCATATTCTTAAAGAATTCTTCTGTGCTGTTTACTCCAATCAATTCGCCCTGTGCAAAGAGTCCACATCTATCTGCCACTTGCTTACAAAAATCGATATCGTGCGTAACAAGCACTATTGTTTTTCCTTGTTTTTTGAGCTCGTCAAATAATGTGGAAATATCTTTTTTAAAGAAGACATCTAATCCCTTTGTCGGTTCATCTAAAAGAATGATGTCTGGATCAATAGATAAGACTTTTGCTAGTCCCAGTTTCTCCTGCTCTCCACCACTTAAATCATATGGATGTGTGTCTAATAGTTCCTCAAGCCCCATCCACTTTATTATTTCTTTTTTCTTCTCCTCATCTTCATATGAATTATCTAGTTCTTCTCTCAGTGTCTCGTATGAAAACAGTTTTTTTGCATCTTGAGGCATTAGACCAATCTTTTTATCTGTCTTTATTTTTCCTCTGTATGGTTTTAACACTTTGCTCATAACCATAAGCGCGGTAGTCTTTCCTGTTCCGTTACCGCCTAGCATACAGAATGTTTCTCCTTCATTTACGCTAAATTTTAAACCCCTTAAAACATCTGGATCGTTTTTGTGATATCTAAACCAAATGTTCTTACACTCTAGTACTTTATCTTTGCTTTCACACTCAGTTTTTGGGTAAGTTTCTTCTTCTAACCATTCGCTAATGTCTTCTGATATTATTCCATCTTTAATAGCCACTATTTTATTAGCCATATACGAAACCTTTTTCACATCATGCTCTGCCATAATGATGGTTGTTCCGAAATCTCTGTTAATTCTTCCAAGCAAGTGAAGGAATGATTCCTTTGCTATTGGATCTAACATAGCTATTGGCTCATCCAAAATCAAAACATCTGGATTTGTCACCATTACTGATGCCAAATTTAGAATCTGCTTTTGTCCGCCAGATAAAAATGATAACTCGCTATATACTTTGTCGGTCACGACTTGATGTTCAGGATTTTGGAATACAAACCCAACTTTATCTGCGTTTATATTTATTTCTCCACTCAAATCTCCTGCTGGTGCTATTTCCTTTTTCAAATTTTGAAGAAGTGTACTCTTTCCACTTCCAGTTTTTCCGCACACCACAACAATCTCTCCCTTCTCAACATTTAAATTTATTTCGGAGAGGATTTCTCTTTCAGTATTTGGATATTTGAATTTTAAATTTTTGATTTCGATATATGCCATCTAAATTTCTCCCATATATTTATTAAAATCGGTGTTATGCAAAGCACTATGTATGCCACAAGCACAATTGCTGATTCTTTGTTTCGTATAGTTGGATAAAAGAATGTGTGTATCTTACTTGCATTTGCGATGTATAAAATCAAAGCACTTAATAGCACCACCCAAAGCACAAATATTAAATCTCTTACTTCAAATTTGTAGTTATGGTAGTTGGTTCGCTTTCCTTTGCCGTAGCCGCGCGCCCTCATCGAATCCGCAGTATCTATAGATGATTCCAGCGCCCAAGTAGCTGTGATTGAATACACGTGCATGCCATTTTTAATTTTGCTACCTCTATTAAAACCGTTCGCCCTTTGAATGTCTTTTGTCTCTTTTGCAAACTTTGTATACTTTGGAACAAATCTAAACACCATCGTTATTATCATTGCGATAGTTGGTGCGACTTTTCCTATAGTGGCTGTCCACTTGTCGTCGCTCATCAAACTATTAAAAATCGAAAACCACAGAAGAACTTCTCCTAGTATCACGCCTGCACAAAGGCCAAAGATAATAGACTCTAGCGTCACTGGATTTCCTGTAGGTAGGTAAAACAGCGCTGTCTTTCCTCTGTGTGAAAAGAGTGGGTTTATCATGGATGCTATTAGCATCGACACCAAAACCATGACGAAGTATTTTAGCCCCTCGGCCCTTTTTATTGCAAAATAATAAACCGTGGCGCACAAAAACGACACGGCTATCATTCCAGCCTGCATCCAAAATGTTGAGAATGCTATGACCGCGAAAAAGAATATGATAGTTGTTATTGGG
>CADBBS010000190.1 GCA_902793045.1 uncultured Lachnospiraceae bacterium | reverse complement strand
TAAATTAGGAGGAAATATGGCGGTTGAAATTAATATTAAAAAATTAAGAGATGATGCTATCATCCCAACATACGGAAGTGATTATGCTGCAGGCGCAGATCTATATGCTTGCTTAGATGAGGATTTGACTATTAACCCTCACGAAACTGTTTTTGTTGGAACTGGTATTGCAGTGGAGATTCCAGAAGGATATGCAGGTTTGATTTATGCTAGATCTGGTCTTTCATGTAAGAGAGACTTAGCTCCAGCCAATAAAGTAGGTGTGGTAGATGCAGACTACAGAGGAGAAGTTACTGTTGCCCTTCACAACCACGGCACAGAACCACAAACTATCGACAAAAACGAGCGAATCGCACAGATGGTTATCGCTCCATTCTTGGCGGCTTCATTTAACGAAGTGGATGAACTATCAGACACAGTTAGAGGCGCTGGCGGATTCGGTTCTACTGGCACTAAATAATTATTGCATTTTTAAAGGCTTGAGATAATCTCAAGCCTTTTTTATTTATTTAAATTTATATTTCTTTTTGTTAATAATAAACTTCTTTTTCGTCCCCTTCTTTGCTTTGTTTTTCTTTAGAAGTTTTATTTCTTTCTTAGTAAGTTTAGACTTAGTTGCCTTATAAACATCTCCACCTATCTTATACTTAGCGTAATACTTTATTGTTTCCTTACTCTTCATATTGATAAGCTTATTCTTTGTAAATGTAACTTTCTTTACTCCCGCCATAAGGAAGTTGTAATTGTATCGCTTGTTTGCCTTTCCATTAGAGAAAGTGTTATTTTTCACAGTTACTTTTCTCCAGTTAAGCATTCCAAGAGGTGCCATTACTTTGTTACACTTGTTATTTATAAATCTAATGCTGGTGTGATACTTACCACCCGAATAGCGATGAGTACCAACTGCTCTAACTAAATTGCTAAAAGTACAACCTGAAATTGTTATCTTTGTATTAGGTGTCTTGTCAGCTTTGCTCCACTCTTGCGAAAAACCGCCAGTCCAGTCATCGTTAGTGTCTAAGTTTATAGCTTCTTTGTTATGCTTACTGTTATCAGCCATATTTTTAAAAGTACAGCCTTTGAAAGACACATTTTTGCATCCGTCCATTTCAACTAGGTGTCCTTTTTTAATATTCTGAAATGTAATCCCTTCAAATGACACATTGGCATTGTTTGCCATAACCACACATATGGCCATAGTTGAGCCATTATTCTTATTGTTCATATTAAATACTGTTCCATTGCCTTTAAAATGGATGTCGTGCTCTCCTTTATAGCCAGATACTTCGTCTTTGCCGAAGACTTTGTCGAAGCTAATCAATTGGAAAAGTGTACTTGATGTAGCACTACCAAATACTTTATTAAGCACAACATTCTTTTCAAATTTAATAGTAGTTTTTGATCCAACGCAAAGTGTGTTTGTCACGTTATATGTTCCACTCTTTAACGTGAGCGTTCCCCCACCTGCTTTATCTATGTCATATAACGCATTTTTGATTCTGCTATAGTCTGTTGAGTAAACTGATCCACTTGCTTTTTCACCACTAGGGCTAACTGTAATGTTTTTGGCTTGGACGCTTTGTCCGAACGCCAATGGTGCCCCTAACATCACTGATAAAATCAACAATATCTTTATCGTTTTATTCATATTATTCCTCCGTTTCCTACTGTTCATAGTATAGCATAATAATGCCAGATAGTATTGACAACGCCACATATTTTTACTACAATATTTCCTGATGTCTGTGTCCGACGTCCGCATTCCAAAGGACACAGATGAAAGTTCACGGAGGTGGACAATGGCTAATATTAAGTCAGCTAAGAAAAGAATTTTAGTTAACAGAACTAAATATGAAAGAAACAAGGCAGTTAAGTCTGAAGTAAAGACAGCTATCAAGCGTGTTGAGGATGCAGTAGCAAACAAAAACGCTGATGAAGCTAAGGTTGCATTTACAGCAGCTTCAAAGCTTATCGATAGTGCTTGCTCAAAGGGTGTTTACCACAAGAACAATGCTGCTAGAAAAGTTTCTAGATTAGCTAAGTTAGTTAACACAGTTGCTTAAGAATTTAAGCTAAATAAAAACTCAGATTCATTTGAATCTGAGTTTTTTATTTTGTGGAATATTTTACAATTAGTAGTTCCACTCCTATGTTTGGATCAATCAATCCTTTTTTAATTCTATCTTCCGTCTCTACGCTATCCTTCAAGCCTTCTTTTAACTCGTCTATCGTAAAGTTTCCGGACTGTTTAATACATTTGTCTACGACAAAGTACTGCTGGCCCATCGTCTTTTGTATATCACCTTTGTTCATTCCTCTTCCTTTTAAGTCCTTTGCCTGAAGAAGCAAGTTGAACTGTCTGCTTATCATTCGAAGAATTGCGAAAGGTTCATTTTTATCTGTAATAAGTTCGTAGTAGCAATCAAGAGCTTTCTTCTGATTCTTATATGACATCTGATCCATCAAATCAAAAATTCTAATGCTTAGCTGCTTACTACAAACTGCATCTATATCTTCTTTCTTAATAACAGGTTTATTCATACAGTAGCAGATAAGTTTCTCTAGCTCGTTTGAGAGAATCTCCATATCTACTCCTACCATTGAGATTAGGTATGACATATCTGCCTTTGTTATTTTCTTCTTGCTGTTCGCCAAAACCTTTGCCGCCCATATGGCTACTTCCTGCTCGCCCTGCTTTTCTATTTCGGCAATGTGCCCTGCTTCTTTTATCGCTTTGTAAAGTTTCCCTCTCTTATCAACTTTTCTCTCCACAAAAACCATAACTGTGGACTCCGGAAGTTCAGAGATAAGTTCAGCTAGTGCCTCTCCTTCTGACGAGAAAAGGTTAGTGTTTTCTGCCACTATAATTTTCTTCTCGGCAAAGAAAGGTGAACTTTTGGCATTTTCTATCACATCATTCACATCAATGTCGTTTCCATTGTAGTAAGTTTCGTTCATGTTGTTGCCATCAGTTATAGCCTCAATCATTTGCTTTGTATAAACGCTCTTCAAATAGTCTTCTTCACCCACAAGAAGATAAGCATTTTTAAATTCTTTATTTTTTATATCATCCGTTAGCTGTTTCATTGTTCCTCTGTTTATGTTCCTCTGTTTATAAGCTCGTTTTTTTCTACGTAGTAATGTAAAGTTAAATGATAATATCACCATAGCAACAATTACTGATATTGTGATAGCTGGTGGGAACCATATAAGTGCAACTATAATACCGATCAACTTTGTCGAAATATCTAAAATCATTCCGCAACGAAGATATTCCACTCCGTAGTTTAGTGCTGAATTGTGTTTTCTCAAAAGTTCCGCACTTATGAAGTTAGTAATTGTTATTAGCAATACATCCATTCCATAAAGCAACTGTGGAACTATCGCGAAAAAATTACGTCCTAGATAAACTACCCAAAATGGAAGCATAGATGAGAAGAATAGCATAATCATATTCACCCACATAACTCCTCTAGTAATGTATTCAACATTGTGCCAGAGTGTATGGATGTTCATCCACATCATTCCTAAATAGAAGAATGAAATTGCATACACAACAACTTGGAACATCACTCCTTTAACATTGCTCCAATTAGTTCCTTTTGGAACAGCAAATTCCAAAACTACTATCGTCATTATGATTGCCATCACGGCATCAAAGAATGCTTCAAATCTATCTTTTCTCATCTTCGTTCCCCTTAGACTTTATCTTCTCTATTATATCTGTTTGCACAAGTGATGTGCAATGATTATTTTAACAGGTCAACACCTTCGCCCATAATCTCAATGTCATAAGCTGTTGCGTCTTCTAGATGGAACATCATCATTTTGTTGCCTGTCTCATCATTATAGATTTGACGTAGATGTGGCGCACTTTCCAAAGCCATCTCTGCATACTTGTCGTCTTCCTCGAAGAC
>CADBBS010000189.1 GCA_902793045.1 uncultured Lachnospiraceae bacterium | reverse complement strand
CTTAATTCCAGAAGTGCTATAATAGTGACTTTCAGATGATGTGTCTGCATATTCGGAGACAGACCATCCCCAATTTTCTTTGTAGTTCCGTATTTTTACTACTCGGTACCCTTCGTCAGGTATTGCAGTAATACTAAAGGAATCACCGTATCTTACAGTATAATCATGTGACTCATTTCTTATAACTTCGCCATCATGATCTGCATAACCATAATCCCCAATACAAGTCACGGTTAAAGTGTATGAAGGTTGCTCTTCTGGAATCTTCTCAAAATATACTTCTATTTTCCTGTCTTCCTTACTTAATTCCAGAAGTGCTATAATAGTGACTTTCAGATGATGTGTCTGCATATTCGGAGACAGACCATCCCCAATTTTCTTTGTAGTTCCGTATTTTTACCACTCGGTACCCTTCGTCAGGTATTGCAGTAATACTAAAAGAATCACCGTATCTTACAGTATAATCATGTGACTCATTTCTTATAACTTCGCCATCATGATCTGCATATCCATAATCCCCAATACAAGTCACGGTTAAAGTATAGATATCATCGTTTGACATAATTCGAGTACTATAAACAAACATCAAAAGCAATAAAAAGAGATACCTATACGTATTGTATTTTGCACACGAAGTGTCGAACTCATTGTGATTGCTTATCTGAGGAAAAATATGTTTAGCCTGACTTCCAAAAATACAATCCAAACATCTAACATATATCGGTAAGATTGATTTCATGTGGAATGCTTTGAGAATGGATTTTGGACCAACATTCTCAACATCTAGCATTTTGTTTTCAAATATTAAATCGTCTGCGTTTGTTTTAAAAATAACCATATACCTTTTTCTTTTTATTAGTGCTCACATAGTCTGACACATTGTGATTACAGAAGCAAACAATTTCTATAGTATTTCTGAATAATCAGAAAACTTCCGCATATAACAGATTTCCTTATTCTCTGATTGTATAACTTTATTGATAATTAACGCATATGGGGAAAAGTATTTTATTACATCTTCTTTATCTAACTGCTTTTTTTTAATTTGAATATTAAGCTCAATAAGAAAATCCAAAAAACTATTCATCTCGAAATATGTAGGCTCTGTAATAACTCTACCCTTATCATTTTTCACCCTATTGGGATATACATTAATAAGAATACCATTAGAATCATATTCCGCAATCGTCAAGAGCCACTCTGCGACTTTGCAAAGATTTTGATTACTTGAGAATCGAACACAATAATCGCTAAACAATCTCTTTTTGTTATTAGTACGCGATTCAATAGCTTTTTCAACAATGAAGTAATTACTAATAAACAATGCGATTATTGATATAAATAATGAAAAGGCCGTCAAAGTATTAGCTGTTTCGTTTTTCCATAAATCAGGCCACACAGCACACATCACTCCAAATAAACACATTACGACACATAGTGGTAAATTTTTATACAGTTCTTTTACAAACTCCAAAAAAGTTGATTTAACAATTGCCAAATTTATCATACTTGTAATTATTATCTATTTTATTCACTTTAATTGCATAGAATAAGCGCATGGACACATGTGGGCAGGCCCTGTAAGCACTATCTTATTTAATTAGCATCATTTTATCACTTTTTATCTTTCTTTTTAGACTTTCCTTCTCACCTGAAGAAAGAGAAGGATGATTATCAATACTTGATGAATCAACACAAAATTTACTACCAACAAATATACCTCTAAGTTTCACGACTTTGTCGTTTATAGAAACCTCAAATATTTCATTACTCATAATTATAATTTATCTTCTTTTGTACAATATATCGTTTCACATTCATATTTTCATCAAATAGGCTCTATCAATAGTGACACAACAAGGGGATGCCAGAGAAAGGTTTCTCTGGGACGGTTGGAAGAATAAAAGTGGAATAAGTTTATAAGATGTAACCCATTCTGTCTAACATCGTCTCGTCAGAAAGGAAGGTATTCTTAATGTATTCAATATTGATGTGAATTTCTAAACTCATAAAGCCGTTGATCTAAAAAACGTTCTGCCTCTTCTTGTGAATAAGTCTTTCCTGCCTTTACCTGTTCATGGCTGAACTTAAGGATCTTCACAAGCACGTCTTCATTCGTTTCACATTCTTCCTTGCTGTCCAACTCCATCTGGGCGTCAAGAAGACGGGACTCCAGACTCTCATAGTCCGTAGCCTGTTGAATGTCCTCTATCAACGAACTTTTATAAGCTTCGAATGGTTTCTTTGTCATAATT
>CADBBS010000188.1 GCA_902793045.1 uncultured Lachnospiraceae bacterium | reverse complement strand
TTCTATAAATCTGACATCTATTTCTTTGTCGCGGGCTAAAGATGCGATATCTACCAACTCTTCTTCGTTCCATTCTTTCATTGGAACACAATTAATTTTTGGATTTAAGTTTTGTTTAATAGCTAGATCAATTGATTCTAAAACTTTAGACAATTCATCTTTACCTGTAAGCTCAAGATATTTATCACTATCCAAAGTATCAAGACTTATATTTACATCATCTATTCCAGCCTTAGTTAAATCATCTATCATTTCACCAAGCAGAACGCCATTGGTTGTTAGAGAAATTTGATCTATCTCTTTAATACTGTTGATATCGGAAATAAGTTTACAAACATTCTTTTTTACAAGTGGTTCTCCACCAGTAATTCTAACTCGTTTAATGCCAAGTTCGGATAGAATAACTGTAAGTCTATACACTTCCTCCAATGTAAGAATATCATTGTGACTTAGCTGACAGACACCATCTTCAGGCATACAGTATTTACACCTCAAGTTGCACTTGTCCGTCAAAGAAATTCTTAAATATTCAATTGTTCTACCAATTCCATCTTTCATATTTATCTTTCTAATAAAATCAAATCTTCAGGCTTCATCTTTAAATAGTAATAATCATGATTAATATATTCCCTTACTTTATCCCACTTTGGCTTAGACACTATCCAAGTAAGCAAAGCATCTGGTGAATTAGATTTGTTATCTATTTGTTTAAAACAAATGGTAATTGAAAATGTATCTTCAATTATTCTTTCAGTTACGCACTTTGTCATTTCAAAATAATGAGCCCTGAAACCAACGTAATTAATATCACTTTCAGCTAGTCCCTTTGGTATTTCTAAATCTATATCCCAATCTAGTGCTTTGTATTTCTCATCACTTATCTTTTCGATTCGAGATATATTTTTACAGCCTGATAATCTAGTTGCAACTACACTTTTAGGATTCTCAAAGAAATGATTTTTATCCTGTATATTGGTTAGTGTCCCTTCATCCATTACACCTATAGTACTAGCAAGTCTATACACTTCATTTCTATCATGACTAACCATCAGTATTGGTCCATTGAAATCTCCAATGATATTAAAGAGTTCTTGCTCTATTCTAAACTGCAAGTAATTATCGAGTGCTGAGAATGGTTCATCTAACATAATCATCTTTGGTTTGGTCATTAACATTCTGGCTATAGCCGTCCTTTGACTTTGACCACCAGAAATCTGTGATGGATATAGATCTTTCACATCACTTAAGCCAAATTTGTCTATCACTTCATCCACTTCAGTCTTTTCCTTTGCCACACACTCTATGTTTTGTCTTACGGTCATATTTGGAAACAATGCATAATCTTGAAAAAGAAAGCCAATCTCTCTATCTTTTGTTGGAACATTTATTTTTTCTTTGGAATCAAATAGTACTTTGTCGTCCAAAACAATTCGTCCTTCATCGGGTTTAATTATTCCGGCTATACATTTTAATGTGACAGTCTTACCACTTCCCGAAGAACCGAGAATTGCAAAACAGTCATTATCTATTTCAAATTTGGATCTGAGTGTGAAGTCACCCAGAGTCTTTTTGATATCTACTTGTAACTTCATCTCTTTCTCCTTTTGAAACTACCAGTGAATAGATTGCGATAACTATACCAACCCAAAGATATGCTTTATCGCGGTTGCCGCTTTGCATAAATGAATAAATGGCAACTGACATAGTTCTTGTTTTACCAGGAATATTTCCAGCCACCATTATTGTGGCACCAAATTCACCAAGTGCTCTGGCAAAAGTCAAAACCGTGGCAGCCGCAATGCCCGGCCAAGCATTTGGCATAATTACTTTTCCAAATATTGTCCATTCACCCATACCAAGAGTTCTAGCAGCATCCACGTAAGTTTGATCTACTTGCTCTAGCGCGCCTCTTGTACAAAAATGACATTGGCACCTATTTTGTCTAATACTTTTCCTATTGGTGAATTGCTTCCAAAAATAACAAGCAAAAAGAAACCTACTACTGTAGGCGGAAGCACCAATGGAATTGATAGAATGCTGTCCACTATCGCTTTTCCTTTTTTCATTTTTGAAACTAATCTTGCAATAAGGATTCCCAAAACAAAAGTAATAATCGTTGCTATCACTGCTATTTTTAATGAAATCCATAATGGTGATAAATCCATACTAATTATTCAACCTCATAAAAACCGTATTTCTTAAACACTTTCATAGCATCGTCCGATGCAAAGAAATCAATTAAATCTTGTGCATCAGTTTTATTTTTTGAGCTACTAATCATTCCAACAGGGTAAATGATATCGTCACCTTTGCATCAGTCTCGTAAACCACTCCACAGTCTACTTCATTTGCTTCTACCCAATTAAGAACGTTTCTAACATCTGTTCCAAAGTTTGCTTTCTTTTTAACTTTGTCCCAAATCTTTAATGATTCAAAAACTTGTTTTGCATATTTACCAGCAGGAACAGATTCTGGATCACCCATTCCTACCATTTTTACTTTGTCGGTAGCTAAGTCTTCAAATGATTTAATTTCTTTCTTGCTGTCTTTGTTGGCTATCAAGACAACTTTGTTTTCAAGCAAATTCTTAACTGATTTTTTATCAATCATTTTTTTAGATGAAAGTGTGTTCATTTGATCAACAGATGCTGAGAAAAACAAATCTGCTTTTGCACCTTCCTCTATCTGAGTCTGTAATGCTCCAGAACTTCCATATGAAAAGTTAAGTTTAATGTCGTGTTCTTTTTCATATATATCTTTTAGCTCATCACACACATCCGACAAAGATGCTGCAGCTAAAATTGTTAACTCTTTAGTATTTGTCTCTTTCTTCGCTCCACATCCAACCAAAGATGCTAATACTGCTATACGCCTATAACCATTGTTTTGTCGATGGCTTTACACATATCATAAACTGTGAGAAGAGCCACATTTACGCCATTTAGAGCCTCCATTTCGGCTCCTGTGCGCCCTTCTAGCGTTACTGTGCATTCACAGTGGATATCATTTTCTTTAATTTCAAATTCTATCTGTACGTTATCTAATAAAAGATTATGACAAAGAGGAATAAGTTCAGATGTTTTTTTAGCACCCATTATTCCAGCAATTCTAGCTGTTGAAAATACATCACCCTTTTTCACTTGGTTGTCTTTAATAGCACTAACAACATCAGCGCTAACAGTTATCTTTCCAGATGCTTTAGCAATTCTTTTAGTAACTTCTTTGTCTGAGACATCAACCATATTTGCCTTTCCATTTTCATCTACATGCGATAATTTATTATCCATAATTAACTCCTTTGTTTTCCAAATCCACAATTAGGGAAATGACCGCTAATAATTTCATCTGCTAACATCCTTGGTAAAATCAAATCAAATGCTGTTCTTTTTGCATACATAACACATCCTGGAAGTCCAACGATAGGTATCTGTTTACCGTCTTTGTTAAAGTATGCAAGCATTAACATTGCCCCCGGCAAAGTTGGTGCACCATAAGTAACAATATTAGCACCAGTATCTTTAATAGCCTTTGGAGTTCTATCGTCAGGATCTACACTCATGCCTCCGCTACAAAGAACCATTTCTGCCCCGTTGTCTATAAACTCTAAAATAGATTTAGTAATCATCTTAGGATTGTCATCCACAATCTTTTGTCCCATGAACTCATTATGAAATTCATTCATTTTGTCTTTGATTACTGGACCAAATTTATCGTCTATTAATCCCTTATAAACTTCACTACCAGTTGTTACAATTGCATATTTCTTTCTAGCGAAAGGAAGAACTTTAAGTAAGTGGTCACTGCCAATCACATCTTTAGCTTTTTCCATTTTTTCTTTCTCAATAGCCAAAGGAATGATTCTAGTACCTGCTATTTTGTCGCCCTTCTTCACCGGAAAGTCTCCATGAATAGTTGCGATCATCATCTCACCTAAAGAATTGATTTCATTTAGTTTTGAAGTATTCACCTTTAACAAGCCATCAATGTTAGATTTAATTTCTATCTTTCCCTCGGATGGCTCACTAAATGACATGGATGAATCATCACCCACACAAATATCTTTAAGTATTAATGCGGCATCATTTTCATGAAGAACATTTTCATCATTCTCCCACACATATAAATGTTCTTTTCCAACAGAAAGCAAAACATCTATATCTTCCTCGCATACAATATGTCCTTTTTTAAAAACAGGTCCTTTGTATTCACCTGGAATTATCTGCGTGATGTCGTGACATAAAATATGTCCAACAGCATCTTTTGTCTTTACCAATTTCATAGTTTTACTCACTCTTAAAATAATCTTTTATACATAAAAAGATTCCCGAGATGTCATTAATGTTAAATACATTTTCACCTTCTAGGGAATCTAAATCAGTTGCTATACACATTAAGTTTGATTTATCTACAATGCTTTTATCAGACACTTCCTTTCTAATCATTTCGACTTTTGGAAATTTTGAATTCTTAAAACCTTCCAAAATGATTATGTCTGGACTGTCCTCACTAGATATTCTATCTATAAGTTCGTCCACATCTACCGGACGTTTATCATTTATAAAATATTTAGTATCAGTAAGCGCTGCGGACACCTTTGCCCCAGCCTTTGTAAACCTGTATGTATCAGTGTCTTTGGCGTCCTCTATCACATCGTGACCATCATGCTTAATAGTGGCAACTGAGTAGCCATCATTTATAAATTCATTTATCAACTTTTCTATCATAAAAGTCTTTCCACTGTTTTTATATCCGCTCACGGCAAAAACAATAGGCTTTACTATTTCAAAATAGTCAGACTTTGTATTTATATTCTTAACTATTTTTTTATCAAATTTTGAGTATTCTAAATCAATAACTTTAGTTCTTGAATTGCTAATGATTTCAAACAATTTATATTTATTCTCGTTAATTAACTTCTCAATCAAAGGAAGTAACTTTTTAGAATAAATAGCACAAAGAGGCTGAAGTCTATCGCCATCATTAATAACATAGCAATCATAATCCGAACTAATAAACTCAGACATATACTTTACTAAATCTTTATTTACAAAAGGCATATCACATGCGCAGACAAATACATATTCATCATCAGACTCAATAAGTAACTGTCTAATGCCTTCAATAGGACCAATATCATTATTCTGATCATAAACTAATCGATTAGAGTATTTTTCATAAAGCCCATTTTCAGCACAAGAAATAATAGGTGTTTTAATATCACCCAACTCTTCTGTCAAACGTTCAATAATTGTTTGATTATTAAGTTGTAACAGAGCTTTGTTTTGCCCCATTCTTGTGCTCTTTCCACC
>CADBBS010000187.1 GCA_902793045.1 uncultured Lachnospiraceae bacterium | reverse complement strand
TCTCCGTGAAGGATGTAGGCGTGCGAAAGTTTGCCCGCAGCAATTGCGTTCTTAAAATGCTCGTATATGTGATTTTGGCCTAATGCTCTCTCCATTTTTTAATCTTTCTATTTATAATATTAGAATTTCAACTATTTGCTCGCTTGGATGTCTTTAACTATCTCAGCCACACAACTATCCAAGTCTTCGTTCATATATTTTTTCTCAATTCCAAGCCTGTTAATTTCTTCTTCTCTAAAGTCTTGTTCGTCAGCCAAAAATCTTCGACAAAGTTCTTCGTACTTTGGCTCACTCTGCTCTATCTCGCGTAGAACCGCACGCCTTAATCTCTCTCCCTGTTCCACTTCAATGAAGAGCGGAACCACTTTATCTTCGCCGTAGAAATTTCTAACTTGCTCGTAAGACTCCAGCGTTCCGATATACAAATAGTCGTCTTGATCTAAGTCTATCTGTCCATCATCCACTGTGAAGTAACTCCAAATCCCGTGGACTGTATTGTAATCTCTACTCTCAATTACTTTGTCTTCGTTTTTAAGTTCTTCCAGTCTGTCTCTATCTACAAAGAAGTACTCTTCACCGTCCACCTCGTTCTCGCGCATAGGTCTAGTGGTGTACCCCACAACAGTCTTTAAATCAAGCTCATTATTCTCTTTTATTTTTTGGAAAATAGTGTCTTTTCCACTACTGCTTTTTCCAAGAATAAAAAATATTTTGCCCATAATTTATTCCTTAATTACTTTAATTCCACTAGTTATTTTATCTGTTATTCCCTTTATCTGCAACCCAGATTCAAGGCTTTTTTCTACTTCTTTTATTAGGTTTTCGCTTATAATTTCACCCGGCACCACAAGCGGAATTCCCGGTGGATATTTATAAATGTAATCACCTGCCACTCTACCTTTGGCATCATATAAACTCACCACTTCCGCTTCTTTATTAATAGCTTCGTATGGTGAATATTTAACTTTGTTTTTTACATTTGTTTGTTCTGTATCTTCCTTGCTAGACACTTCTAGCCCCTCAGCTATCTCAACCAAGGCTTCGCCAAATTCCTTAACCTTCTCCAAATCATCTGCTATCGATGTCATGGCAATCACATACTGGTTGTTTGCCATCTCTGTCTCGAATTTATATTTTTCTCTTAAGATTTTCTGAAGTTCTGTGCCTGTTATATTAGTTTTGCTTAAGTCTATTACTAACTTTCCAAGATCGTAATCGCACACTCCATTTTCACCTACTAACTCTTTGCCGCAGACGAAAAATTTTCCAGTGTTATTAACATTCTCTCTTAATTCTTCAAGAGTTTTCAACAATCCTTCTGCCTTTTTATCTCCAACTTCTCTCTCTATCTTATAGCTCTCATCTATACTTGCCATAAAAATATATGATGGGCTAGATGTCTGATATGTGCCAAGCGCACTCTCTAACTTTTCTTTGTCTACCCTATCCCCCATCACGTGAAGAACTGCAGTTTGAGTAAGAGCCGGCAAGGTTTTATGCACGCTCTCAATTACAATATCAGCTCCTTCTTTATAAGCCGGGTTTGGAAATCCATCTAGCAAAAAGTGTGCTCCATGAGCACTATCTACTATTAAAATGGCGCCATTTTTGTGAGCCACTTTTACTAATTCTTTAATGTTTGATACTACACCTTCATATGTAGGTGAAGTGATAACTACTGCTTTTGCACCGGACTCTTTCAACAACTCCTCTAACGCCTCTGGGCTATATCCTCCGTCAAAGAATTTCGCACTTTCAGGATAAAGGTAATTTGGTTTTAGATTTCTTATTTCTACTGCATTATATACGGACTTATGGCAGTTTCTTCCTATAATAATGTTGTCTCCAATCGCAGTCACCGACTGAATGGCAGTCCATTCACTAAAAAATAGGTCTTGTCCGTTCCTAAAAGTTTAGAAACCTCGTCCATAGATTCTTTAAGAATGCCTTCTGGATCATGCAGATTGTCTAATCCTTCTACCTCTGTGAAGTCGATATCTTCTATGTTTTTAACGTCGCTAAACAAGGCCATATTGCGTTTATGGCCTGGCATATGCATCGGATAAATACCCGATTTCGAGTATTCGATTAGCTTTTCTTTAAGTGATTTCATACTGAATTATTATAACATATTTAATAAGTAGATATCTGTATTATTTACTACTGAATAAAGCATTTTTGCAATAAAAAAGGACTTCCAATGAAGTCCTAATTTATGCCCGGTTCCGGAATCGAACCAGAGACACAAGGATTTTCAGTCCTCTGCTCTACCAACTGAGCTAACCGGGCATTCAAATG
>CADBBS010000186.1 GCA_902793045.1 uncultured Lachnospiraceae bacterium | reverse complement strand
GTACCACAAAATATAATAGCAGCTACAGTCCAATGCGATTGTAGCTGCTATTGCTATAGTATATAGGTATTACTACCTGTAGTTTATCGAATGCTTACACTTTTTGCAGTTATTGCGGTAATGCTAATTCTATATACTTTTGTAATAATGTACGGTGGAGATGATTTTTATGGTATTGAGAAAGGATGGGGATTCTATTTGACCTCAATTATAGTATTCGGTCTGTTATCGATAATAAAAATAGGAATCGCAACATCATTATGGAAAGGGGAAGAATTGTGACTATCTTCCCCTTTCATATTTACATTTGCTTTATCAATTGTTTCACTTCCTCTGGAGAGAAAACAACCTCGACAGTTTCCTCTGTAAATGTATAATAATATTGTTTTTTCAAACCAAATTTACATTTGTAGCATAAAAACAAATAATTCCTATCAGGGTTAGCAGTATCTCGAAGCAAGTCAATATCATGTTGTTTAAGATTATCCATATTATCATATAGTTCATCCTGGGGCTCGCCATCAATTGTAAAAGGTAACACTAAATATCCATCCTTTATTTCTATTTTCTCACAAACTATCTCATCAAATAATTTGCATGGATACGGAAGATTCTCATATCTAATAAAACTTTCCAAACGTCTTATATTTGAAAAAGCTAGTTCATATCTTCTCTTAAAAGATGAATAATCAATATTTTTGCTAATAGATTCATGGTTATTCTTATTAAACAGCATAAATTTCACACCAGCCCCTTCACTGATAACTACAGATGTAAGCCAATTGAATAGTCCTCTGCCTTTTTCAAAAAGCCTATCCCCAATTATCTGTTCCCATAAGGGATTCTCTGAAGTAAGTTTGTCAAAATTTAATAAACTATCATTAATAGCTATATTAAAACAAATCTCCTTCTTGTTTAAATTAATTGCATCAAGGTAACCCAAATCTCCTAGGCTTATGGGCAACTTACTATTCCATTCACTTACAATAGCGGAAAGTTTTTTTTCTTCTTCAAATATAGAAATGTCATTCAAAGCCACATTTAGTATTTCTCCTTTGTTATCCTTCGCCAATCGAAAGCGAACGATGTTATTAAAGGAATCTCCAATATAATACACAACAGACTTGCCTTGCGGAATTAGCTGACTTATGCTATCGTTCAGAACAAAACTTTTTAGTTTAATACTCTTATTTGGCTCATAATATATGTAATCAACAAGTTCATTCATTTTTAGAGTGTCTTCGAGAATTCCTCCTATAAGTTTCCCATCTACTTTTCTAGGAACATAACAATCAATAGTGCAATCAGGGTACTGATATTGGTAAATATCGTATCCTTCTACCATTGCTTCTTCATTTGCGTCCAAAATGGAATCTGGTCTCCCATGCGCTCGGATAAGTTCGCCAACTGTCATCTTGTCAACAAAGCCTTTGAAGACATCCATATCAAGATCCTTATAGACATTACTTGTATTTATAGAAACAGGTTGCTCTGCTTTAATCATATCTACAATACCACAAGAAACAAAGGTGCATATCATTATTGCCAATGACAATAATCTAACAAATACTCTTCCCATTTTGCCGGAATTATTAAACGTCCTTATTTTACAATACCATATATATCCCACTCATCAGCCTTCTTTTTGATAACAGTAAGCATCTCTTCCTGACTCATACTGATAGGGAAATCCCACATTTTCTTTGAATTTTCACCTCCTTCCAAGTCAATATGTGCCTGATATTTTACATTCAACGTCTTAAACGTTGGCTGTATTATAACTGACCATAACCCACATTCTCTGTTAAAAATGGGATCAACAAAGGTTCCGCCTACTGTAACGAGATCTTTATTGTTCTGGGTTATTCTAGCACTCGGATATTCTAATAGACCATCAATCAGCGTTCTATATATAGTCAGCACACCTCCTTTAGATTCGATGACACTTCTCTGTTTACTATAATCCAACAGAAACTTTATAAAAACAAATAATATTGCGATT
>CADBBS010000185.1 GCA_902793045.1 uncultured Lachnospiraceae bacterium | reverse complement strand
GCCAATCTTCCGAAAGACGGAATCGCTTTTTGGAGTGAGAAGTACAAAGTTAGCGATAATATTGTTAGCCGCATTGGGTTTGTCTTGAACATAAATAAGCATTGGAATTTGTCAGCAGATGGCACTGGAGCAGTAATGAAACCAGGAGTTGATACACTAATTAATTCTGACACCACACTGTATGCTTCATGGGTAGAATTAATGATTTCATCTCTTGAGATGACGACTGTAGATAGATACTATGTGGTGGGACAAAAGATTACTTTGACGGCGGCAGAACTAACAAAAAAAGTGGAAGTGGAAAATGATTTGAATCTTCCAGTCACATATAAGGTCAGAGTGACAAAGATAGTGGCCGCTTCTGGAAAGACTATAGCTTCTGGCTCTAACTTGAAAACAGAAGACTTTATTGACACTAGTAAAGCTGCCTCATACAAATTGTATCTTGAGTCTTCAAATGAGAGTGGTACTGTCACATGCGAAGGATCCATGAGAGTGTCTGTTCTAGAAGACTATTACGATAAGACAGAAGTTAGATTTATTTCGGCAGAGTTTGTTAATACACTTGACCCTAGATCGAAGTGGAATAGGGCGAAGAAAAGTGAACTTATGGAATCACTCAACAACGAGGATGATTACATTTATTCTGTAGAACTTGATAAAGTCTATAAAGATGCTTTTAGAGACAACATTAGAATGAATGGACATAAGATAGATCACACTATGAATTATATTGTTTCTTGGAAAGTCATAGAAAAGCAGTAGGGGGATGAGATGAAACAATTTATAACAATTATAGGAATTGCAGTCATTGTGACTTTGATTAGTTTGACACTTTTGTCCGAGCAGAGTAGAAACTCTAGAGCAGATGAACTAGACAAAGCAGTATCAGGAGCAGTTAAGCAAACTGTAAAAGCTTCTCATGCAGATGGTCAAACTGATATCACGTCAAACAAGGAAATGGTTGCCCATTTTATAAATACAATATGTACAAACATAAAAAGTGACGGAAAAATTTCCGTCAAAGTAATGGGTGTTAACTATAAAGATGGTTTATTAGATGTGAAAGTCTCTCAGACGTTTAAATATTTAAATGGCAAAGAAAAAACTATTACAGTTAGAAAGTGTGCCATTTATGAGTAGGTTGATTTCTTTTATTTGTAGACTAATTTTGAAAAAATATAGTTGATTAGTCTTGGATGTCTATTGAGACTTCACCATATGATAGAAGAGATACTTTCCCCTCTTCGTCTTTGATTTTCAACCTACATTTAGAATCAATGTCAATCGCTCTAGCTCTTATTTTCATATTCCCTTTTTCAATTTCAATGTTTTTGCCAATGATGTTGGAGCGGTTGATATATTCTTTCAAATGAGATTTCATATCATTTGAATTATAGTAATACATATAGTAGTCGAGCAGATTCGCTACTAGAATACTTGTCTTATTTTTGCTATCAGCTTTTTTATCAAAAACAGTGGTAGCAATTTTTTTTATGTCTTTAGGAAAACCGCCCTTTGGTGGAGTAATGTTAATGCCTATTCCCACCACAGCGTAATCTAACTTGTTCATCTCCATACTAAGAGCAGCTTCTGTCAAAATGCCAGAAACTTTTTTTCCTTCTATATAAACGTCATTCACCCATTTAATGTCAGTCTTCTTATCAGATACACTCTCTATTGCTTTGGCAGTAGCCACTGCAGCTATAGTAGTAAAGTACAAAGAATCCTCAGGCGATGTGTCAGGGCGAAGAAGTATACTTATATATACCCCAGTGTCCTTTGGCGAGTAAAAAGACTTGCCAGTTCTACCTTTTCCCTTAGTCTGTTCTGTGGATATAATTACAGTTCCTTCCTTTGCACCATCGTGCGCTAGATCCACCAACATATCGTTAGTAGAAGAACAAGTAGGGATAACCTTTATATCTAAATCGTTTTTCAAATATTTACTTATACTTTGAGCAGATAAAATATCGCTGTCTTCTTGTAAAAGGTAACCTTTTCTAGATTTAGACTCAATCAAATAACCATCCTTAATCAAACTTTGGATGGCTTTCCAAATAGCATTT
>CADBBS010000184.1 GCA_902793045.1 uncultured Lachnospiraceae bacterium | reverse complement strand
AATGTGTATTCGGAATCTGCATATTGTGGTAAATACTCCCCTACAATTGAAATGTAGTCCATGATTTCGCCATCAAATCCATAATTGAAACGTTTAACCGTTTCTTCTTTAAACATGTCATGATTGACAGAAATAAGTTCATTTTCCATAATAGTAAAATATTATTAATTAATAATTTGATGCATGGTATATTGATACTTTTCCTTATCAATCACCATGTTGTAGAATTTTCGGCTATATGTTACAAAATCTTTATAAGTATTGCTGTGCACACAAGACCATAAATTTGTATCGATGAGAATCTCATTGGCTTTACATAAAAAATCAAAATCTTGATAAGGGATCGAGAATGCCAACTTTTCATCCAAGTACCCTTTGTTCAATAAAGATATTACCTCGTTTAGAATCTTAATACTTATAAAATTCTGAGCATTAGAGTGTCGAGTCTGAACCAATAACTGCACTTCTATACCTCTTTTCAATATCTTTGCATACCACCTAAACGCAATAGTTTTATCCAACGACAAATCATTTTTTCTCGGATAAAATGGCTGAGAGGAGATAATTTCAAAACTATCATATAACTCCTTTATATCTACCAGCGCGCTGTGATGTTGAATGTATGAAATATTTCGTTGTATGTAGTCATAGAATGATGCAGTATGTTGTTGCCAAGATCTGGGAAGAGAAGCGATTCTTTCTGCCACATAAATACTGCTACAGAAAGGGCAGACATGCGTAAAAGCATGCCGCTCCATTTCCGCTCCGCAATTAGGACAGGTCATCTTTCTTGTATTAAGCAAGTTGTAAATTCATTTCTGGGACATCAGTAAGTTTAGTACTCCCATTGCTTACATCGTAGAAAAAAGCCACAGCTGTTTCTTTCACTTCTTGCACCTCATAGATTGTAACCATGTCAGGAACCACATGAACTTTGTCACCTTTTTTGAATTTTGCTTCCATAATTTTACTTTTAAATTTTGTTAGACAATATGTTAACTATCACAATGAGTGATATTTATGCGAATAATAGAGAGCTATTCCCCCTGTTCAGTATGCGTTTATCGCTATTCGTAATTACTCTTCAAAAGTACTTTTATTAACCATATCTTTTTTCTTTAAGTTCATACTCTATCTAAGTTCTCGATGTGAACTCGTTAGTAGCTCTTCCCATATTTCGATTCGTATGCTTTAATATCTGATTGTAATCCAATGAACTTAACTAAACATAGAGTTCCTAACGAAATAGTTACAACTGCAAACCAAATAAGAGGATTGCAATTACCAACAATTAGGCTCCATATACCACCAACAAACAAAGTTAAACAACTCCCTATTCCCCAACATATTTTAGCCCATGTTTCCCATGATTCACGTTTTAGACGATTTCTTTGGTATTCATCTTTTTTTGAGCAGAGTGTCTCTAATTTACTCATTCCTTCAACCGGATCCTCTACTGCTTGCCAAATAACACTAATAATCATTCGTAATCGTTCACTATATATGTTTTTTGTGTTACCCCATCTGTCATATAGATGCAAGGTGCATTCATTTTTGTCTTGAGACTCCGAGATTCTTTTTATATCCGAAGCTTCCAATATATATCTTTTTTCAATATACCAATCTCCGTACTTTAAATATGGTTTTTTGTCAGAATCTAAAAGCCATTTATACGGACTTATTTCACCCAAACGTCCAAACTCTATTTGATCACCATGATATGAAAATTTTAGGTGAATTGAGTTTTTAGAACAAGCAAATGTCACGAACACTGAATCCTCTATATAAAAATCACCTAACTTTAGCACACAATTAATAAAGTTCTTATCACATAATTGTAGTTCTAGTTTCTTCTCTACTTCTTTCCGTGAGTTCGATTTTTTTTGTTTATCTTTTACAATTCTATCTAATTCTTTTATCTCCTTATTAACAAATGCCTCGATTGTTTGCAAATTAAAGTCAACACTTGATATTTCAATCTCATTAGTATATTCATCATCTTCATCCCATTTATCTTCATCCCATTTTTCATAAAAAACCCCTTTCACGAAATCGCCATTCCGATTGTATTTACCTTCTACTAAATACTCTCTATCGTCTTCCTCTTCAACGAAA
>CADBBS010000183.1 GCA_902793045.1 uncultured Lachnospiraceae bacterium | reverse complement strand
AATGAAGTCCTAATTTATGCCCGGTTCCGGAATCGAACCAGAGACACAAGGATTTTCAGTCCTCTGCTCTACCAACTGAGCTAACCGGGCATTCAAATGCGCTTTTGCGCACTTAAATATTATATATGGCATACATTACAAATGCAAGTACTTTTTATGCTTCTTTATTGAGCCACCATTCTAATAAATTTATCAATTCCTGGAGTGTAATCTATCGCATCTAACTGCTTTCTAACCATAACAACATTGTCTGTAACTATTCCATCTATTCCGCAATCTACTAGATTTTGAATTTTATCGGCTCTGTTTACAGTCCAAGAGAAGCATTTCTTTTTTGCTTTATTCATATTGTAGATAATGGCTGGCGTTACATTTTCTTCCTCTATACTACAATAGTCAACCCAATCAATATCTCCTATATCTCCCCATGCCACAACCATACAGTTGGCAGTATTGATCTTTGGATCTACTTTCTTTACTCTCTTTAGAGAATCCTCATTTTGCGAGATAATAACTACCCTTTTTTCCATATGATTATCTTTAATAATCTTGATAACCTTCTTCTCAAAGTCTTTGTTTATAGGCGTTCCGTCCGGATAATTTCCATCAACTGGTTTTGTTTCAATCTGAACAGTTTTTCCTTCCTTCTTCAAATATTTGAGAGCTTCATCTAAGTTAGAAAATCTAACATATGAATACTTTTTATCAAACCAAGAACCAACATCTAGCTTTCTCAAATAATCATACTTAGATTCATGCACATAAATCTCTTTTCCTGATACTCTTTCAATATAGTCATCGTGACTTACAATAATTTTGCCGTCCAATGTCTTATGAACATCCATTTCCACCCAGTCAGCCTTTTTCTTCACCGCGGTCTTAAACGCAAGCATAGTGTTTTCAGGCACACTATAAGACTCTCCTCTGTGCGCACAAACAACCGGTCTCTTTGACTCCTTCATATAGCAAGTTATATAATCTTTCGCCACAAAAGTTGATAAAACAACTCCCGCCAAGAAGCACGCGACAAAGACCACCTTTCCTCTAACTTTAAATGGCTTAATCTCTCTTTCAGGAATTGGATCTTCTACATTGTTCTTCTGTCTCCATTTAAAGAACATGGCTGTTATTAATCCAATATTTAAAATTGGAACAAAAATGCTGTAAACTAGCGACATCATATTTTTATATGAGTTCAAATATCTAATGCCAAAAGCGGCAAATCCATTTCCATCCATTAGTAGTGATATCAATGTCACGATTAATGCAAACAGTGCAGAAACAACAACATCCAGCGCAATAAATATGATCCCGCCTAATATAATCATTCCCATTGTTTTGAATATTCTCTTTTTATTTAGCGCTATAGACTCTTTGCAAGACTGTCTAAATGTCTTGTCTTCCAAAGAAAATGCTACTATAGAAAATATCCATCTCACAGCCAACAAGAACAACAAAAGTAGCGCAAGTGGATAGAGATACTTCAATGTTCCATTTGCGTATGCAAAGTCTTCGACGAACTCTGGAACACAAATTTTTGTAGTGGCACATCCTATTTTAATTGCTCCTGTAAGCGGAAGTATAACAACTGCGTACAAAAGAATTAACCAGTTTCGTGGTTTAAAGATTTTTCCAAAAACTTTAACACCTGCTACCGCCATCTGCGAAAACTTTACTTTGTTTTTCTTTTTAGATTCATTTATAGCATATGCCACTGCTCCCACTTGGAACATAAGAATTCCTGCCGTAACAATTAGTGAGAAAATTAGTCCTGGCCACATAGCTGGCATTTTAAGTATATCTATTGCATTACCATTACCCATGTATATTCCACCATGAATTAATTTAAAGAACAATAGCATCAGCTTGTCCAAAAGAATTGGAATATAAAACATAATTATGAAATAAAAAATTGAAAATAGCAGAATAGGTTTTATATTAAATCCAATCCATCCAAATGTATTTTTTAGAGTATCTTTTACTGTTTTCATAAAGCACCTCTTTAAATTTTCTTTTTATATTATAACATCAATGCACAAAAAAAGACGATATATTGTATATCATCTTTTCTTTGAGTAGCGGGGGCTAGATTTGAACTAACGACCTTCGGGTTATGAGCCCGACG
>CADBBS010000182.1 GCA_902793045.1 uncultured Lachnospiraceae bacterium | reverse complement strand
ATGAGAAGTGCCAAGCAGTCCTGCCACAAATCTCTCCAGCCTCTACCACCTTTGCCGTAGTCGTGATGAGGTAGGAATGAACATCCGTATATTCTACGAAGCATTGGTTGGAAGTTTACCCAATGCATCCAGTTGTCAAAGTCTGCATCCGAAGATCTGTAGCTTACGTTGATTTTACTCTGCCAGTAATCTTTGGTTGCTTCTAGGTATTTGTCGAAGTGACGAGTTAAAAGGTACTTCTTTCCGAGATTGATGATTTCAGTCTCAGACTTTCCGTAACCTAAAACTACTATATAAGTGCGCTCCTCGCCAGGTTGAAGCTTTGCGTTTGCAAATCTGATGGCTCCCACTGTCTCGTAGCCGTCCACGCGCATCTCTTCCTCTGTGTATGGAAGTGGCTTGTTTGTCATCACGTAGTATGGATTTTCGAAACTTCCGCCATCGCCAATAAATTCTTCCACAACCGGACAAAAGCTGATAGGCGAAACCATCTCGCCGTCCACTTCTTCTTTTGCCATAGTGGCATAAATCATTTCGTTTTTATTATGGCCGCGCTCGTCAAATGTAAGTGTAGGGTAAACCACTACACCGTTCTTTATAGTCTTTGTTCTGTGAAGAAGTGAAGTTACATGTCTGTGGTCGCGAATGTTGTCAGCAGATCTGCCGTACATTGGAATAGCCACTGTTGGTGTGTATTCAACTTCTTCGTCTGAAATGTTTTTGATTGTTACTTTTGTTAGTTCAACCTGGTCGTTTGTTGGCTCGAGTGTGTCGTCATCCATCTCAATCTCGCCGTCTGCATTTGGCGCATAAGATGTGATGGTAGCCTGAAGTCCCAAGTCCTTTGACGTACGCTCAATCTCGTGCCACATAATACCAGCTGTAAGTTTTACATCGTCCTTTTCGTCAGTAAAAAGTTTAGCCTGCTGCGCACTTGATTTTCCAGTAACGGACCACGCGCCTTTTCCTTCCACGTACACCCAGAAGTTTCTGGATGACTTGTTGTTGTGAAGGTTCTCGCTGCTCACTGGCTCCATAAAGAACGTGTTCTGATCTAGCTTTATATCACCATTCAAATCTGGAGTGATTGCACCCAAAATACCCGCTTCGTTTGCAAGTGGGAAGTACATATAACTTGTTAGGTCTGGGTTGTCCAGAGTGAATGTTCCTTTTTTGTCTAAATACTTTAAACTACTCATATTTTCTCCTATAATAGTCCTCAAAATGTTCCACTACATTATATTTTAATTTAATTAATTATACAATGGTATTTTTATTATTGTTCAATTAAAAAACTGGCGACTAATCATCGCCAGTTTTCTTAGATATTCATCTTTATTCAGATGCTATTTTCTTTCCCATTTTTGTCTCCTTATTTATGTAAGCCTATGACTTGTGTCTTTTTTACAATTGTTTTTCCATTCTAATACAATCGAATGTTACACCGTGTATCACTGTTTCGTCCGTAATTTCATAGCCCATCTTTTCATAAAAACCAGTAGTCACTTCTCTACTCTCGGCTACTGCTTTTTTGAAGCTTTCTTCTTTTAGCCATTCTTCTGCTTCCTTAACCACTCTCTCACCTAGTTTCAATCCACGATAGTCAGGAAGCACAACCACTCTTCCAATCATTGCGCTACCGTCGCCTAAATCGTACCATCTGCAAGTAGCTACTGGGAAGTCATCATCAGTCAATACTATATATTTGGTGTCTGGAGTATCGTACTCGTCAAATTCTTCTCTTAAAGCAATGTTATGTTGTTTAGCCATTCCCTGTTATCTAAATAACTTCTAAATAATAACTAACAGGTCTAAATCCATCATTACAAGAAACCATAGCCGAGTATGGATCTTTCATCCATCCGTCAAAAAAGTTTCCTCCACCATTGGCTAGTTCTTTTACAAATTTTTCCATGCATGTCCAAGCCTCATTACAAAAACCATCCGGCTTCTGCGCATCGTGCGAAATATAAACCTTTCCAATCTCCATCTCACACGCATGCTCTATTGGATTTTCATATTTTTCCATTAAATCAGGATGTGTGGCTCTTGCCATCACTGTTATTTTTACATCTTTCATATTCATCTCCTATGAATCAAAGAACTGCTGTCCTTCGTCGGTCACAAGTCTTTCTGTTTTTGGATATTCAAAAATTTCATTGTTGTCTGCATTTGCCTCTAAGTAAGCGGCAAATTCGTTTGCACATTTTTTTGCCTTATCTAAATCGTGCATAAGATAGTTTCCGCAATTAACTGCTGCTGCACCAGGTACATCCTTTGCATCAGCCACAGATTTGAACGCATTCAACATTAGGTCATATATTTCATTTGAATCACGGTTACCTTTAAGTATTAGATAAAAGCCCGTCAAGCAACCCATTGGCCCCCAGTATATAACCTCGTCTTTCCACTCAGGGTCATTGCGAAGATATGTTGCGATGATATGCTCAAGCGAATGCATTGCAGCCACATCAATAGCTGGTTCTACGTTAGGTTTTTTAACTCTTACATCATATGTGGTAACTGTTTGGTCATTTAAAGTATCAATTCTACTAACATATATACCAGGCACAATTTTTGTATGATCTACAGTAAAACTTTGTATTAATTCCATTTGTTATCTCCTTATAAATCTATCTTTTCAAAATTCTTGCATGACTTTTTGTACGATATCAATGTGAGACCGACAAACAACAATACTCCCACTACTAACGCAGTCGCTTGCAATCCAATACTGTCGAAGCCGAATGCATTTACCGCTTCTAATCCTGGTATATGCTGTAAGGCTTCAGCAATTCCAATCACGAAGAATGTTACTACTATATAAATAACGAAATTTTTTCCTAACTTGTAAGCTGTCTTAAAGAAGCCTCCAAGGAAAATCATGTTGAACAAACCAAATAATAAGAATGCAAAAGCCAAGAAGACAAAGTTGGCATTCATCAATTTGTTTTGTGTATAAACTGTAGCATTAGACCAAACTGTCATACGCACAAGTACAAGTATTGTCATAATAACAAGTCCACATAACTCAATAAACAAAGTGAACAAAAACTTTCCTTTTACTACATCAGTCTTTGGAACCGGTAGTAACGCAGAGAATACAATGTCATTTGCTTCTCTTGCACTCTGGAAACTTTGGAATATCCCAAGTGTCATAAAGAATACTCCGCAAAGAATTGGATATCCTGGGATTAATGTCATGAATGCAAATCCAATAAACAGATAAGATAATATTTGTGCGCTAAGACGCATTTCTTTTCTTAATAATGCTTTCATGCTCTCGCCTCCCTTTCTAGTCTCAAGAAGATTTCTTCTAGTGTTTCTCCTTCTTTGCCGTTCTCCTCTTCAAACTCAGTCTTTGGGCAGTTCGCACGAATCTCACCCTCGTGTATGTATACGATATTATCAGCACACTTCTCAAGGTCAGATGTGATGTGTGTTGAAAATAGAATTGTCACACCATGTTCTTTTAGAGTTTCAAAAATCTCTAACAACTCATCTCTTGAGAATGGATCAAGTCCGCTAGTTGGCTCATCTAAGATAAGGACTTCCGCCTTGTGCGACAAAGCAAGTAGCAAGTTGAACTTAACCTTCATTCCTTCTGAAAGTTCAATTGGTTTTTTATCTTCTTCTAATTTAAATAGTTCCATATACTTGCGATAAGACTCCTCGTCCCAAGTTGGATAGAACTCTTTAGTAACATCAACTATCTGCTTTATAGTTTTTCTTGGATACCAACTAACTGTTCCTGTTGAATATCCAATGCGTTGCTTTATTTCTTTTTCGTTTTCAAGCAAAGGTAGTCCAAAGTAATCAATCTCTCCACTACTTGTGTGAATTAGATTAAGCATAGACTTAATAGTGGTGGTTTTGCCTGCGCCATTACGCCCAATGAATCCGGTAATCTTTCCTTTTTCTAAACCGAAAGATACTTTGTTTAGTTTGAACGTAGGATATTCTTTTACAAACTCTCACTAAAACCATTATACATTTTTTGACTAAATATGACCACAAAAAAAGACGCCCGGATTTCTCCGAGCATCTTGTAATATCTTTCTTATTCGAAAACAACCTTAATAGCTTTAACTCTGCCATCTCTCACATCTTCAGCTAGCTGGCCAACAAGTTTATTTCCTTCAGCCACTTTCTCGCCGTCAATCTCGATATAAGACACTTTGGCTCCATCTTCGCCGTAAGTGTTCTTCTCTGTTTCATTTACATATGTAACATCACATGTAGATAGCATTCTGAATGTAACTTCGCCATCCTTGAACAACCAGTTTGCAAGTTTTGGCTCGAAGTTAAGTGTTAGCTTACCATCTTCATATGTAAATGCCTTTGGTCCCATGAACATTTCAATCCACATTGACATCATCTCTGTAGTTGAACCTGAAAGTCTAGCTACAAATCCGCGTCCGTGAATATCTTCGTTAGGGTTAACACTTGAT
>CADBBS010000181.1 GCA_902793045.1 uncultured Lachnospiraceae bacterium | reverse complement strand
TTAACAAATTCATCAACTTTTCTTAAGTTAGAAACATTTGTCTTAGTTTCTGTTTCATGATGATGTCTTGCACCTTGGTTTCTATATCTAGCGTACATAATACCATAATATACAAAGCCAAATAATACAAACATCCAAGGCCAATCTTTATCTGTCCAGTTATTAATTAAAAATGCGGAAATTATACCAAGTATTTCTGCTATAACTGAACAAGCAATAAGTTTTGGCATATGAATAGGAACACTTCCCATTGTTTCTTTAGTTCTAGCATTTACAGCAACATAATGTAATATACTATCATTACCCTTCTTTTGTTGGTATGAATATAGCCAAACTGGAAGATATGCAGATTTCCATTGTTGACCTTTGATAGTTAATTGTTCATTATCCCATCTAACACCTCTGTCATAGAATTTTAAAGAATCGTTAGCTGCAAATCTTGCAATATCCTTGCATTGAACTTCAACTAATTCTTTTAAATCTGTAACGTTAGTATCTCTTTTTTCTGAAGTATATCCATGAATATAATTTGAATCCCATTTAACTGCATTTTCTGTATCAAATGGCATAATAGAATTAATTATATTATTTGTTTTATGTTTGTCTGTAGTATTTAATTTATCTTCACTAGACTCAACTGTAAGACCTTCAATAGTAAGATCAAATTCACGTTCTACATCATATAAATCCGCATCATAGTATGTATCTTCATGATCATCATCTCTTCTTACAGTATAACGTCTTGTTTCATGCTCACCTTGTCCTCTAAGGTCTGCATGTCCGTTTGCATCTACAATCATGTAAGGAAGATATACTCCCATTACATTTTCAGTAGTAAATTCTTCTCTAAATTTAGGATGAGCAAAGAATTTTCTCTTTCCTACGAAAGCTTCAATAGATTTCTTAGCATCATCTTTAGATATTTTAAATGGTAGTACAACATCTGGAACTGCACCATTTGGTATTTGTTGGTTCACAGATAATGTATTTCTACACCAGTGACATCTAGCTTGTGTAGCTTTAGCTGTATCTACTACAACTTCAGCTCCACAGCTAGAACACTTAAATGTTACCATGTCGCTAGTATCTGCTACTATGTCTTGAGCTCCAGAACCCAAAATTTCACCTTCAAGGTTACTAATATCTTCTTGCATACCAGCAACTTTTTGAGGTTCAAATTCATGTCTACAAAAGTTACATCTTAATTTTCCTGTTTTCACATTTAAAGAGATGTCTGTTGCACCACATTTCGGACATTTATTTTGTCCATCTTTTGCACCAACATCTGTTTGTACAACTTGTGGACCATTAGCTAGGTTCTGTTCGTCCATAATTATACCTCCAATATTATAATCCTAATAATTTAGCTTTAGCAGCGTCAAATTCTTCTTGAGAAATTACACCTTTATCTAAAAGATCTTTTAGTTTTTCTAATTTAGCATATGGATCTTCTGCTTGTGCTGGTTCTTGAGCTGGTTGAGTTGGTTGTGCAGGTTGTTGCATTGTTCCCATTACTCCACCGACGGCATTAACACCCATTCCCATGAATGCCATTCCGTTAGCTCCTCCATTTTCTCCAGCAGCTTGGAATCCACGAGCAACAGATTGTTGCATAAATGAATTTCCTCTTGCTCCAGATAGAGCATCTGCTTTTTTAACATCGCTAAGAAGAGCTTTAGTATCTTCATCATATTCAATAGCAGCAATAGCTACTCTTACGATTTCAAGACCTCTTCCAGATTTCCATTGATATGCATCTTCAACAGCTTGAGATAAGCTTTGAGCAAATCCAATTTGATCTCCTTGGATTTTAGTTATTCTATTTCCTTTAGATGGATCATTTGTATAATTTGAGAATGCTGCAGATAAACTTGATACAACTTCTGTAAATAGTTGTTCTGAAGCAGCATTATCCATATCTGCAAAATCAAAACATGTAGTTCCGTTTAAGTAAGAAACTGGAACAAAGTTTTTGATGAATAGAATTGGGTCTACTATTTTAAGAGAATATGTTCCTCTTGTAACAGCTCCAACTTGTGCATTTAGGTATGCATCATCCCAGTAAATTTCAGATTGAGTTCCAAATCTGTTGTTTGGTATTTCTTTTAAATTTACATAGAAAGCCATTTGTTGTGAACCAGGCATTCCACCAAATTTAAATCTTTCCCAAGCTTGTGTTACTGTAGAAGCTAGGAATCCATCTCCTGCAAATAAAGATTTTGCATTAGGATCATCTGAAGTGAATGTAAATCCACCAACTTCTGTTACAAGACCAGTTATTCCACCATCTTGCATAGTAATAAGTCCCCATCCTTCTGGTACTACGATTTTAGAACCATTAG
>CADBBS010000180.1 GCA_902793045.1 uncultured Lachnospiraceae bacterium | reverse complement strand
GAAATGGTAGAGGGAGAACCTACTATTGATATTGTCTTGCCGGAGTTTATCGACTTTGCAGGGGACGATTTGCTTCTCGGACACAATGTGCGTTTTGACTATAGTTTCTTGAAACAAAACGCGATGAACCTTAGTCTAGACTTCAGTGGAAGTGGAATGGACACTCTTCGAATTGCAAGAGCAAAGTGTCCAGAACTTCAGAGCAGAAGTTTAGATTTTTTGTGCGATCATTTTGGCATCAATGATGAGAATCACCACAGGGCATTTAATGATGCGAAGGTTACTAGTGAACTCTATTTGATGTTTTATGATATGTTTAGATCTGACAATCCTGAACTCTTTCAGCCGAAGGAGTTTATCTACAAACCTAAGAAAAGCTCACCTATTACGGATAAGCAGAAGAGATATTTGCTTGCGTTGATTTCATATCACAATTTGGGCGTAGACTATGACATCAATGAATTATCCAAGAGTGAAGCTTCAAGAAAAATCGATTACATTATTTCCACAAAAGGTAAGATAATTCGTTAAATTTTTCCACAAAAATTGCCTAAATACTATGCAAAGAAATTGTTTTGTGTTATATTTAATAAGGTTAAGGGAATTTTTATGTATTTTCTCTATAACCCCCATAAATATAGGCTATTCTAAAGGTTGAATTTTTCATATTTTTAGGATAAAACTGGAGGAATTATGAACTTTTTTAACAATAAAAGGAACCAAAGAATTATAGCAGCAGTTATTGCGTTGTTAGTGGCTGCAGCATTGGTTGTTACATCTATATCAATTTTCTAAAAATGATAATTATTGTTTGAGGGGAACATCATGAAAGTTTTAAAACGAATGACATTTTTAATACTTTGTCTAACACTTATGTTTTGCATAAGTGCTTTTGTGATGGGCGCTGAGAAGAAAGACGATAAGGGAACAATCAAGAGAGGCGTTAGAATTAATGGCGAGAATGTTAGCGGAATGAAGAAAAAGGAAGCTACCCAGAAAGTTCGCGACGCTGTAAATAAGAAAACAAATATTAAAGTTAAAATAAAAGTGGGTGACTATACTTGTGAGACTAGATTAGTGGATCTAGGTTACGAGTGGTCAAATGTAGATATAGTGGATGATGCTATTGAATACGGAAAAGTAGGAAGCCCTGTTACTCGCTATGTAAATAATGCTCAACTTCGAAACGGTGGCAAAGACTTCAAAATTAAGATGAAACTTAATGAGAAGAAAATGAAGAAGAAGTTTAAGAAGGCTGTAGAACCATATGAACTTCCAGTTTTGAATGCAGAGCTTAAGGCTACTGGCCACGGTTTCAAAATATTGAAAGAGGACAACGGTTATGAAGTAGACCAGAAAAAGTCTACTGCTAACTTTGCTAAATACGTAAATAAAAAGTGGGATGGAAAATCAGATATCAATTTCACTGCCACAACAAAGGTTACAAAGCCTAAGTACACAGTTAAAGACTGTATGAAGGTTTCTAATAAGCCAATGGGTACATTTACTACATCTGTATCAGGTGGAGCACAAAATGAAACTAGAAATAAAAACATTAAAGTTGGTGTTAAGAAATTAGATGGACATACTGTCTATCCAGGAGAGCAGTTCTCGTGTAATGAACATCTTGCTCCTTGGACAGAAGCCAACGGTTGGTATAATGCTGGCACATATGTTGGAAACAAAGTAGAAGATAGTTTGGGCGGAGGTATCTGTCAGGTATCAAGCACGCTTTACAATGCTTTGCTTCGAGCGGAGATTAAAGTGGTTAAGAGATTTCCACATTCAATGTCAGTTAGTTATGTGGACTTTGCGGCGGACGCCGCACTGGCTGGAGATTATAAAGATTTAGTGTTTGAAAATAATACGGACGCTCCTATTTATATTCAGGGACATTATGATGGTGGTTCCATTACTTTCAATATTTACGGTCATGACACTAGAAAGAAATGGCATGAGGTTAAATATGAAAGCGAACTAATCAAAACTATTCCGGTTAAGAAGATTACTGTTAAGGATCCAACTAAACCAGAAGGTTTTGTGGAAGTGGAAGAGGGCCATGTAGGTCGTGTTGCTAAGTTATGGAAGATTACTTACGAGCACGGCAAACAGGTTAGCAAAGAACTACTTCATGAAAGTAAGTACAAGATGGTTCCTACAAAGACTATCAAGGGTACTGGCAAGAATATTAAGGAGACCGAGTCTAGCGATAAGAAAAAAGAAACTACCGCTGGGCGTTAAGGAGAATGATGATTAATTCAAATTTGGAAGACACTACAATCGTGGTGTCTTCTTATTGCATTAAGGAGAATAAAGAAGAGCTTGAGAAGCCAACTGTCAGTCC
>CADBBS010000179.1 GCA_902793045.1 uncultured Lachnospiraceae bacterium | reverse complement strand
CTCTTGACAAGGACGTTCACCGTCTGAGGTACAAAGAGTTCTATGCCGCCGAAGAAAGTGTGGATCTCTATCTCTTCATCCTCTGTAATGGCTGCATTCCGCAAGTCCATTCGGATGCCTCCGAAGAAAGCATCGAGCCGGGCACCGTGGAATGGCTCGCCACGATAGATATACTCATCACCGCCATAGCGCACGCTGCAGCAGATGCGCTTGCCGTCTTCACCAATAGGCAGAGGACGCTGCAGCCACTGGTCGGGGTCACGACGATAGCTGTCGATAATAAGGCTCACGCCTACATATATCAGCATACCGATGCAGAAATAGGTAACCCAAGGCTCCTCTGATACCCTTGCGAACCAGCTCCATTCGATGATTCCCCAGATGGTTGCCAATTTTGTTAAGCTGGCTACAATGAATACTAGTCCAATAATCGTTCTTGGTTTCATAACTTTGCTTTTTTATTGTTCAACATTTCTGATTGCAAAGATATAAGGTAAAAACGACCCATCCAAATATCTGGATATTTTGGTTACAAGTTTGTAATCTGACATTTTTAACATTCATATACAGTTTTTGTAATCCTACACTTTACAATTTCAATACCTTTTTGCTTCATCATTATTACATATTATATTTTATATATTGATTAGACGATACAAAGTTACAGAAAGTTGCCATAATATACAAACTTTTGGGATATTCTGTTACTAATTGTGACGAATGACATATTTTTATCCTAGGACTTCCTTTTTGTTGAGGCTTAATAGTTTATAGCCTAAGCAAAACAATGCGTCCTGTGGCCTTCTAAACTATCCCTATGACGATTTAAGATAAATTAACTATATGTTTCTGAATTTTCTAGTGTAATCGACTATGTTGGAGTTGTAAAGGAAATAATAGGTTTTATTTAAAGTTAATAAGTTATGGAAAAAGTAAAGTTTAGTTTTAGAAAGAAAAGTAGAGAAGAAGAAATGTATATTAAGATTGTTCGCCGTCTTAATAAGAATAACTTTAAGCACCAGTCAACTAATATCAACTTCAACTTTAGTTGCACTTATCGCAAGTACCCTTATACTATTACAATCAATTATTGACAATCACTTGTCAAAATTTCATAATTAATTTAAAAGTTGCGCACGACACGAACTAAGTGTATTCAATAATGAAAGCAAACGACAGAAGAAAGCTTACCAAAAGACCTTATGTTCAGACAACCACTTATTCAAGATTTGATCAAGTTGGTGATGAAGTGAAAGAGACACGTGTCACAATCAGAAGTTTCTATAACTCAAAGCATGAGCTAATAGACAAGACATACGAAGAAAGAGAGGTGTAGCAACCTCTCTTTTTGCTTCCTCATTCAATCTTTTTTGATAACGCAGGATGGATTCAATGGTCAGACAATAACCGAAATATAACCTGCCACGTGTAAGTCATAGTCAAAAGATTTGTAAGTCATGTGTACGGTCTATGTACCGTAAGTTGTCTTCAAGCTCATCTGTAGTAAGTGCTTGGCATAAGGCATCAAGTAGTTCTTCACTGCCTATCTTTTCCTTCATCACTTCTAGCTTCATCCATACTTCTTGAAATTCCATCTTCTAGTAGCTTTATAATCTTCTCTAAATTCTTATTCAAAAGAGGTAGCTGTCTTGTAGCTACCTCCATAAACCTTTGTTCTAGTACTGTCATCATGATCAATTCTTCTCTAATTGTGACTTCATCTGAGTGAGCTTCTGGATCTCTTCATCAATCTTAGCAATCTCCTGTGCCTTGCTAGCTTCGATGAATGACTTGCAGAAATCAATCACCTTCAGCACATCTTCTGTAGTAGGCTTGCGCTGCTCAAAGAGAGCCTTGACCTTGTTCTCAATCTTCTGCTTCTCTTGCCAATACTCGATGTTCTTCTTGTTCTGCTCCCACTTCTGGATGCGAGCTGCTTTCTCTTCCAGAGTCCAAGACTCAAAGCGATTCTTCCACATGCGAGGAACTAAGTCCATGTGCTGAGCTACGTACTGCTCCAGCTCGGTGTTGTTAATGACATTAGCATTGTCATGACTGGCGTTAGCTACTGCGTTGTTGTTCTCGTTGTTGATGTTCTTTGTTGCCATAATTGTAAAATTTTAAATGTTAATAATTAAATGAACTAAATAAGTTTGATGTTGCAAAATTAATGAAATATCCTGACACTTAACATATTTTAAGCAACAAATTATATTATGTTAATAAAACTTAATTAGTTATTAACACGATTTTACATAAAACTTTGATTCTGAGTGTATTACAATCGAGTAGGAGGAAAACGAAGTAGTTTTCTTCCTACTTCATTTTCCGACCTCTCACACCACCGTACGTGCCGTTCGGCATACGGCGGTTCCTACT
>CADBBS010000178.1 GCA_902793045.1 uncultured Lachnospiraceae bacterium | reverse complement strand
GCTGTTAGCCATTTAGAAAACAAAACACCATAACGTATGTACATTATGGTGTTTATTATTTATTTCAACATTTCATTTACCATGTTAATTGTTGCTTCTCCAAGTTTTGCAATCTTCTCATCTGCTTCCTCTTCTGTCTGACCTTTTAGTCCATAGTAGAATTTAAGTTTAGGTTCTGTACCTGATGGTCTAATCGCTAGCCATGCTGCGCAATCGCAATCAAACTCAAAATACAAAACATTTGACTTAGGAAGTCCTGTTTCTGATTCTTCACCAGTCTCAAAATTCTTAACAGTTCCAAACTTGTAATCTTTAAATATCTTAGTAGGAATGCCAGCCAAATCTTTTGGTGGATTCTCGCGAAGTTTCTCGATAGTATTGTTAATCTTTTCGATTCCCTCTTTACCTTTGAGAGTGATAGATTCTGTCTTATCTCTCCAGTATCCATATCTCCAGTACAATTCTTTAATCTTATCCCATAGAGAAATGTCCCACTGCTTATAGTAAGCTGCGGCCTCGCTAAAGACCGTAGCTGCCACTACAGCGTCTTTATCTCTTGCATGTGTACCAACTAGATATCCGTAAGACTCTTCAAAGCCTGCCACGAATGTTCCATGACCACTCTTCTCAAACTCTAGAATCTTTCCACCGATATATTTAAAACCTGTCAAAGTCTCAATGCAATCTACACCGTAGTGTTTTGCAATGTCGTTTGCCATGTTCGTACTTACGATAGTCTTAATGATTGCGCCATCATCTGGAACTGTGCCTTCCACATTCATAACATCTAGCTCGTATTCACAAAGCAAACAACCTTGCATATTTCCTGTTAGTGGAATGTACTGGCCACGTTCTTCACCACGCACATAAATACCAATTCTATCTGCGTCTGGATCTGTAGCCATAAGCAAATCTGCATCCACTTCAGTTCCAAGCTTAACGGCTAGTTCGAATGTCTGTGGATCCTCTGGGTTTGGATATGGACATGTAGGAAAATCACCGTTTGGCATCTCCTGTTCTTTTACCACATAAACATTTGTAAATCCAAGTTCATCTAGCACACGTCTCACTGGAATATTACCTGTTCCGTGAAGTGGTGTATAGACAATCTTTAACTTGTCTTTTACTTTATCGATAGCACCCTGCTGCTTAACTACTTTCTTGATAGCAGCGATGTATTTATCATCAATGTCTCCGCCAATCTGGATGTAAAGGCCTTTATCAATAGCCTCTTGTTTATCCATAGTCTTGGCTGCTGTAATATCTATAGCGTTAACCTCTGCAGTGATTCCCTCGTCATGTGGAGGTGTAACCTGCGCGCCGTCTTCCCAATAAACTTTGTAGCCATTGTACTCTGCTGGGTTGTGACTAGCTGTAATATTAATACCAGAAATACAACCGAGTTCTCTAACTGCAAATGAAAGCATAGGCGTAGGACGAAGTGCATCATACACGTAAGCCTTAATGCCGTTTGCTGCCAAACAAAGTGCAGCGGCATCTGCAAACTCTGGTGACATATTTCTAGAATCGTATGCTATAGCAACGCCTCTATCCTGGCCATTCATCTTAATGATGTAGTTAGCCAAACCTTGAGTGGCCTTACCTACTGTATAAAAATTCATACGGTTAGTACCCGCGCCTATGATTCCTCTAAGGCCGGCTGTACCAAACTCAAGCTCTTTATAAAAGCGCTCTTCTATTTCCTTTTCATCATTCTCAATAGCTTTAAGTTCCTGCTTTGTTTCCTCGTCAAAGTAAGGATTTTCAAGCCATTCGTTATAAAGATCTTTGTAACTCATTTCAATCTCCATTTTTCAATTTTTCCACCGAACTATTATACAATAAAATGTATTCAATTAAAACAGTAAATTGGCTTTTTTATAGCATTTTTTCGGCGATTTTTACCAACTTTTCATTGGTGTTTAGTTCCGGTTCTGTTAGAACCATATCTAGTAATTCTTCTAATATTTCACCTATCTTTTCTCCAGGTTCTGCACCTAAATCTATTAGGTCTTTGCCGGTGATTTTTAGTTCCTTTATGCTTGTGGCATATCCCTTTTTCTTGATTTCTTCAAACTGCTCTTTGCAGTACTTAAGCATAGGGAATCCCACTTCTCTGGCATACTCACTTTTGCCCATATAATCGGCATATGAAAATGCTAGAAAATAACCGTAATAGTCTTTTCCTATTTCGTGCACATTTCGTCTGATGCTTTCTGGATCTAGCGAATATGGTCTATCATCGTGATGAAGTATGACGTGATAAACGGACCTAATGGTTTTATTGTCCATCTTGAGTCTCTTCATAATGGACTTTGCCATCTCTGCACCTGAATCAGGGTGGTTTTTAAAGTGATGCTGTCCGTCTTCGTCTATCGATTCCTCGTCCGGTTTTGTAATGTCGTGAAGAAGCGCAGTCCATCTAAGTATCTTATCTTTTCTAGTGTTCTCCAAAACTTTGATTGTATGAAGTCC
>CADBBS010000177.1 GCA_902793045.1 uncultured Lachnospiraceae bacterium | reverse complement strand
CCTACGTAGACCTGCAAGAGCATACAACAAACAAAGGGAATCTTTGCCGCCAGAGATTCCAATTGCAATTTTATCTCCGTCTTGAATCATATCGTAGTCAGAGACAGCACGTCTTGTATAACTATATAACTGTTGTAATTCCATAAATACCTCAAAAATATATAAAAATAGCCACTAAAGTAGTGGTACATATCTTGTCTAAAATCTATATTTATTCTAACACAACTATTCGCAAAACACAAGTTTAACGAAGAAACATATATAAAAAATAGTGCTGGAACCCCTATAAATACTGGGAATTCCTATAAATGGCTATTTTTCATTAAATTGTTATTTAAACGTTATTTACTGTTACTCTTCAAGTATATCTAACAAGTGTTTAAAGTATTCTGGTTCATCTACTTCAAACTCTACATATTCTTTTGTACTAGGATGAATAAATCCTATTGTCTTTGCATGTAAACACTGTCCAGTTAGATTAAATTTGCATTTTTGTCTACCATATTGATCATCTCCAAGCAACGGATGATTAATATGCGCCATATGAACTCTTATTTGATGAGTTCGTCCTGTTTCTAGTTTAAACTGCACTAATGAATAATCTCTGAAGCGTTTTAACACTTTATAGTGTGTAATTGCACGTTTTCCATCCTCGTTAACGCTCATGAGCTTTCTATCGCGTTTATTACGACCGATTGGCGCATCAATCGTACCTTCATCGTCTTTTAACACGCCACAGACTATTCCAACGTAAATTCTGTTAATTGAATGCTCAGATAATTGATCTGCAATAAAATTATGGCTTTGATCGTTTTTACATACAATTAAGCAGCCAGTCGTGTTTTTATCAATTCTATGTACAATACCGGGTCTTAACACACCGTTAATATTAGACAATGAATCCTTACAATGATACATTAAAGCATTAACTAACGTGCCTGAGTAATTGCCTGGAGCTGGATGAACAACCATTTCCTTTGGTTTATTTACGATTAGAACGTCATTATCTTCATAAATAATGTCCAATGGTATGTTTTCAGCCTCAATATTAGCTTCAATAGGCTCTGGAATATCTATTTGTATTCTATCATCGGCCTTAACCTTATAATTAGGCTTAATAATAGAGTTATTTACCAATATATGACCATCTTTTAGAAGCTTTTGAATATAACTTCTTGATTGATCAGGTAATAACTCGTTTAAATATTTATCTATTCTAATATGGTCCGTTGAATCATCAACTATAAAAATATTATCCATAATTCCTTCTGTTAGAAAGTTGTAATATACTATTTTACTTCTGGGTTCTTTTTAAATGTAAACACATGGCTGAATGTATCGTTATCCACTTTAAACGCACACAAAATTAATATTAAAATGCATGATATGGTTATATAACAATCAGCAACATTAAAAATTGGGAAATTAATGAAATCAAATGAAATAAAATCAACTACATATCCATTAATTATACGATCTATTAGATTTCCAACTGCACCAGCTACTAATACTATCAATAAATTTTTTAAGGTGTTTACTATTGGATTTAACGAATAGTTTTCCTTATACATCTTGTAAATATTAAATATGAATTTTGTGATGATTGATGTCGCAACTATTGTAAAAACTATAAATAATAATATTCTTCCAGATAAAATGCCCCATGCAGCACCTGTATTACCACCAGGAAGATACTTAAAACTAATAATATTCTTTATTATTGTGCAGCCCTTCTTCCCTTGTAAATGGGCTTTTGCTAAATATTTAGTTATCTGATCAAACGTAACTAAAAAAGCCAAAAATAAGGCATTTTTAAGCCAAAATAAGTGATTTTTACTCATTAACTAACCCTTTTTTACATTATTCTCTTCGCTTGCGACAGTAATAGTTTCTATAGCGTTTATAAGTAATTCTTTTTCATCTTCAGGCATATTGTGGAAGTTTACTTTATAGAAATTAACTTTACCAATTCTTTTAAGAACAATAAATGTAATATATCCTGAATGCATTTTTTTATCATTAAGTATTTCTCTTAGTATCGCATTTGGGCTAATTCCTGATACTGTCACAGGCAATCCGAAAGATGCCAATGTGTTTTTAATATTATTATAAGTATCTGAATCAATTTGATTAATCTTATAAGAAATATATGACGCTGCTACAATTCCCAATGAAACGCATTCGCCATGTAAATATTCAAAGCCCTTACATTTTTCTATAGCGTGACCAAACGTGTGACCAAAATTCAAGATTTTACGAACATTTTTTTCATATGGATCATCTTCGACGATAATCTTCTTTAATCTACAACACATATAAACAACATTTGATAATGTGTTTAAATCTCTTGATTTGATCTTAGCAATGTTTTTATTTAAATAGTGATAGAAATCATCTGCCATAATCAATCCATACTTTATCACTTCTCCCATTCCTGCATTGAATTCTCTATCAGGTAGAGACTTCAAAGTATTTAGATTAATATATACTAGCTTAGGCATCTTAAATGC
>CADBBS010000176.1 GCA_902793045.1 uncultured Lachnospiraceae bacterium | reverse complement strand
AAGGGAGATATCTACGATGAGAAGTGGATTCCTTCCATGAAGCCTACTGTTGATTTGGCACTTAGAATAGAAAACAATCTTCCAAAATCTATGGAGATTACGGGCGACAAAGGAATCAAACTTCAGGATGTTCACAAAGGAAAAGCATCTATGGATGATTTCGTGGCGCAGCTAAGTGTAGAAGATATGGCATGCTTGGTACGTGGCGAAGGTATGAGTAGCCCACGTGTTACAGACTCTACAGCATCTGCCTTTGGTGGACTTAGCGATTCACTATTTAAGTTTGGTATTCCAGTTGGATGTTGTGCCGACGGACCTAGTGGTCTTCGTATGAAAGACGACACAGTTCAGCTTCCAATCGGAACTTTGCTTGCATGTACATGGAATACAGAATTGATTAAAGAGTTATACACATTTGAGGGTAAAGAGTTGGTTAACCACAAGGTTGATACATTGCTTGGCCCTGGTGTTAACATTCATAGAAGTCCTCTTAATGGACGTAACTTTGAGTACTATTCAGAGGACCCATTCCTAGCTGGTAAGATGGCGGTTGCTTGTACTGGCGGTATTAAGGCCGGCGGTTCTTGGGGAACTATCAAGCACTTTGCCCTAAACAGTCAGGAGGCTAGTAGATTTAAGATTGATGCGGTTGCTTCAGAGCGTGCTATTCGTGAGATTTACTTAAAACCTTTCGAGATGGCAGTGAAGGCTGGCACCATCAAGACATTGATGACTGCTTACAACCCTGTAAATGGTCACTGGTCAGCGTCAAACTATGATCTTTGTACTACAATCCTTCGTGGTGAGTGGGGCTTTGACGGAATGGTTATGACAGACTGGTGGGCTAGAATGAACGACGTAGTAAAAGGCGGCGAAGAATCTGCTCAGTTTACTCGCGATATGATTCGCTCACAAAACGATGCGTACATGATCGTAAACAACAACGGTGCTGAGGTGAACTCACACGGTGATAATACAGTTAAATCAGTAGAAGAAGGAAGACTAACTATTGGCGAACTTCAAAGAGCGTCAAAGAACATCTTAAACTTCTTAATAAATGCGACAGTTATTGAGAGAGAACTAGTAGATACTGACGTTCCTAAGGATTGTCCAGTAGATCCAGACGCTACACCTAAGTACAAAGAGTTCACAATCAATGGAAATGATAAGGTAGAATTTGATAGCGAAAAATACGCAACTATGATAGTAGAGGAGTCTGGCACATACACACTAATCGTAAATATGTGTTTCGACAGCCACAACCTATATCAGGCTACACTAAAGATGAACACCGACAAAGGAAACGTACTCACACTACAGACAGCCGGCACAGACGGTTACTGGGTAACACAGAAGGTATGTAAGCTAAACCTAGAGAAGGGTGTTTACAATATCGAACTAGAAGATGTACAGGCTGGAATTAAGGTAGCCTGGATGCAGTTTAAAAAATAAATATATTTAAAATGATAAAAAAGCAACATCACAAAAAGTTGATGTTGCTTTTTTATTTTCGGAGTATTATAATAATCTCCTGAGGCGTTGCCATAAACGGTGGACGGCTAGTTCTCCCAACCTTAAGTTTTTTACTTTTGGAAAGGAGGTGATGTGTATGGATGTTATAAATTCTTTTATTTCAATCCTAGCCCTCTGCTTAACTTCGTTAAGTATCGGTTACATCCTAGGACGCAATAGTCGTCCTAAAAACTAACCGCCCCAGTTCCCTGGAGCGGTTATTATTAACCATCTAGAGAACTAGCCGTTTACCGGCATCGCCTCTACTTTTATTATATTATTAATTCATATAATGTCAATAAAAACAGTATTTATTTAGTCGACGATTCAATGCTCTTTTTAAATGAATGTAGGACTTCTTTATTTGCCAAATTACAGGGTTTCCCCGCCTGTTTCTTGGCATTACATCAATAAATGAAATATTTTCTCCCTCAAATTTAAACCATAGGCAATCATTATAATTTGTTCCATGGGTCAATTTCGTTATTTCAAACAAATCATAACTCTTCAATCCTAGATTATGAATTATATCATCTATATCATCTCGATTTCTCTCCCAGCATCTATCTTCAAAAATCATAGATAATTGAAAAATATTCATTTTATTTGTCCAAAAAAGTTGCTTGGCAGGGTGTTGAATTAATCTGTCTATGTATACAGTAGTACCGTCCACGTGAACACGAGATATCAGATCATCTCTCCAAAACAATTCAAATTTTAAACCGTCCCATCTTTGCACATCGGGAATTGTAGATTTATACTTATTCAATAGTCCCCTCCTTTTTAGAATACTAATTAATGATAACTCTAAAATACGGATAAAACAATATTTTTGACATTGAAGTTTTGTTGTCTTAGGTTGCTATATATTGTATAATACCTATAAGTGTGTAACTGCGCCCTTTTGGCGGTTACGACCAGTTTTTGTGGGCTAAAATGCCCTATATTTAGGAGGTTTTATGATTAAATTATCAGATGGCGGAATGTTTCTAGTAGGCGGAAAAGACCTAGTAGAAAACTA
>CADBBS010000175.1 GCA_902793045.1 uncultured Lachnospiraceae bacterium | reverse complement strand
AGCCACAGCCATTTTAATCTATAGATAATTTAATCACATATTGTATGTGATAATAATATATGCTATAATGAATCGGAACAGAACAAATCTAAAGGTGAAACATGCGAAGGTTAATACATTACGGACTTGACCTTCTATATGGAGTTCCCTGCGAGTTTAACGACTTGTATGTGCCGGTGCCAAAGCGCCGGCACTTTAAAATTACCGGAGGATAAATATGAAATCATTTTTAAAACGAACAATAGTGATGGTACTAGCATTGGCCATGGTATTTGGTGTAGCCGGTTGTAGTTGTTTCAAGAAAACAAACAAAGGACATACAGATCTTTACTGGTATATGAATTTGACTGAAGAAAAGGAAGATGGAACAGAAGTCAAATACGAATCTGAAGAGGGCGAAGTGGTTGCTGTGGCGTTAGAAGATAAGTATGCAGATGATTATGGCATAGTGAAGGACGACGATTACTTCGTTACTGTAGACACCATTAAAGAGAATATAGATGATAGACTTTACTGGGATAAAAATGAAAATCTAGTTTTGTTTACTGATGCCACTACTGATTGGGAATATGAAGTAGGTGGTAGTTTAGCACCAAAAGATGGCAGGCCTGCTTTCACAACTTCTTTTGTAGAAGATGAGAAATGCTATGTGAATATGAAGTTGTTGGATGGTCTTGTTGAGTGTGACCACAAACTAATCAAAGCCAAAAAGAAATGTCCTGCCATATTAAGTCTAAGTTATAATACGGAATATTTGAAAGAAGGTGTATTAGACGATGATATTGAGATGAGAACTAATGGTGATTATCAGAACCTCATTGTCACAGAACTGAAAGAAGATACAAAAGTACAGATTGTTGAAGAAAACAAGAACTGGGACAAAGTAAAAACAGATGACGGATTTATAGGATATGTTCCAATTAGCGAAATTGATGATATAAAGAAGGGTAAAAAGGTATACGAGACTGATGATGATACATACACACATCAACAAGTCAACGGCAAAGTAAATATGGTTTGGGATGCCGTGTATAACCAAACAGCAAACGGTAATATCAATAATGAAATTGCTCATGTTAAGGGAGTGAATGTAATTTCTCCTACATGGTTTGAAATTGAAACAAAGAATGGAGGAATCCTTTCAAGAGCAAATGAGGATTACATTAAGACGGCTCACAAGAATGGAATGGAAGTATGGGCGCTTTTGGATGACTTCAAGAGCAAGAAAATCGATCATTATGTCTTGAGTCACACAAGTTCTCGAAAAAGACTTGTTGCAAATTTGATGGATACTATAGATGCGCTAGGAATAGATGGTATTAATATTGATTTTGAGTATGTAACAGAGAGTGTGGCAAGCGACTATCTTCAGTTCTTGAGAGAATTATCTGTTGAGTGTAGAACAAGGAAGCTTAAACTATCAATTGATAACTATGCTGCTATGGGACATACAGCGTACTACGACTGGAAACAACAGTATAAGATTGCAGACTATGTAATCTTTATGAACTACGACGAACACAACGCTGGAGACGACGAGGCAGGATCAGTTTCATCAATGTCGTTTATGGAAAATGCAATTACTAATGCAGTAGATGAGATAGGCGATTCCAAGAGAATAGTGAATGCTATGCCTTTCTTCACAAGACTTTGGGAAATGACTCCAGAGGGCAAAGGAACAAATAAAGGAACATTTGTGGAAGATGCAGTGGATGGAAATTATTATTTGAATTCACAGGCGCTCACAATGAACAAAGCAGAGAAGGCTTGCAAAGATGCAAATGTAAAACCTACATTTGATAAGGCAACAGGACAGAACTACGCAACTTGGGAGAAAGGTTCTACCACTTATGAAATCTGGTTAGAAGATGAAACATCTATCAAAGCCAGACTTAAACTAACAAAGAAATATAAACTAGGTGGTAATGCTTATTGGGCATTAGGCCAAGAAAAAGATAGCATTTGGAATACAATAGAAGCGAATAAATAAATGAAAGAACAGTATATGAGAGAGGCTTTGAAGGAAGCTAAAAAAGCAAAAAAACTAAACGAAGTTCCTATAGGTTGTGTAATCGTCAAAGGCAACAAAATCATTGGGCGCGGATACAACCGCAGGATGAAAGACAAAAATACTTTGTCGCACGCGGAACTAAACGCCATCAAGAAGGCTAGCAAGAAACTGAAAGACTGGAGATTGGATGACTGCGAGATGTATGTGACAACAGAGCCATGCCAGATGTGCTCAGGTGCGATAGTGCAGTCGAGAATTAAGAAAGTATACATTGGTTGTATGAATCCAAAGGCTGGATGCGCAGGCTCTATTATGAACCTACTCCAAGTTGATAAGTTTAACCATCAAGTTGAAATAGAAAGCGGTGTGCTAGAAGAAGAGTGTAGTGGTATTCTAAAAGATTACTTTAAGGAATTGCGCAATAATAAATAATCGTATATAATGATTTAGTCGCGCAGCCGGGGAAGTAGCGGATCCCTTTACCTGAAGTCCGCTTTAGCAGGGGTGATGATTTGCCTCGGGTTTAGATGGTAAGGCTGCCCTTTATAA
>CADBBS010000174.1 GCA_902793045.1 uncultured Lachnospiraceae bacterium | reverse complement strand
ACATATGGAATGTTTCTCTCTTTCAAGTATTCATTCGTCAAATCAACTGTCGAACAACATGTTAATACAAATTCGCTCATAATAATCCTCCTAAAATTGCTTTCATACCCTTGCGTAAGTATACCATATAATGAATTTTATATCTATTCTCAATAAAATATGGACACCAGCACTTCACTGGTGTCCATTTATGTTGTTATGTAAGCCTATTCGCTTCTAAGAGCAATAACAGGGTCCTGACGCGCCGCTTTCTTCGCAGGAATCAATCCACCTAACAGCGTCAAAACAATACTAATCAATCGCCCAAATACCTAATTATCATATTCATAGGGATCAACAAAATATTTGTGATAATAATTCCTATGACACCGGCCAGCGCTCCTACTATAAATGTCTCCGCATTAAATACATTCGAGACATTCCTCTTCGAAGCTCCAATAGCACGAAGCACACCAATCTCCTTCTTTCGCTCGAGCACACTTATATAAGTAATAACTCCTATCATAATAGAAGAAACAACCAACGAAATTCCGACAAACGCAATCAATATATAACTGAGCGCGTTAACTATCTTGGTGACTGAACTCATCAAAGTTCCCACTATATCAGTATAGGCAATAGTCTTATTCTTCTGACCGCTAGCCTTCATCTTCTTATTATAATCCTTAATTAGTCCACCCAATTTGTCTTTGCTCTCAAAACTCTTTGGATAAAGTTTGATTTCAAAAGGTTCACTCTTGTTTGCGTAACCTAGATTCTTCATATTCTGCTCGTATGTCGTAATCTCTTTAGACATAAGTGAGCTCATCAAATCCTCTAGCTCTTTCTTTCCGGATTTCATCTTGAACGCACTCGCCAAAGCACCCGGATCAAACTTGAACACATCTTTAAGACTATTTGAGAATCCAGTCATAGAAGCAGCCATCGATTTTTGAATAGATTTTGTATCCACCATACTACTTACTATCTTGTTAATCTTCTTTGAAGCTTCATCAGAAGATAGATATTTTCTAAAGCCTCTCATCACGCTATTCATTGTAGCAAGTTTATGTTTCTTAGCATATTGGTTGTATCCATTCATAAGTTTAGTCACTAGCTTATTAAAGTCCATACTTGATGGGTCAATCTTTGGCATATACTCTTGCATAGCCTCAGCCAATAGAGCCTGCGCTTCCTGTGAACCCAAGTACTCATTCAAATAAGTACTTATCTTTGTTACATCCTTGTATCCCTTCTTATTAATATAAGATTGGAAACCGGACATCACCTTCGTCAAAATCTTTATGATAGCCTGTCCATCTATGCTGGCACCAGACTTCTTAATGATGCTAGCCATCTCACCTTGAATAATCTTGGCAGCCTCAGGCGAACTCATATATTTTTCAAAGCCACTTGATAGATCGTCAAAAGTATCCTTGTTATGCTTCTTTGCATAAGACTGATATCCTTTCATCAAATCAGCAAACAACTTTTCAAGTTCCTTCTGACTAGTATTCTTTCCAGCATTCTTAAATATGTCACCTACAGAATTTGCATCAAATCCCATAGAATTGAAATCAAGTGAATTCATGTCGAAAGCAAAAATCTTCTTCATCGCATCCGAATTGACAGAAAATAGTTTTGTGAAATCAACGCCGCCCTTTTTCCCTACATCGTCAAACTTCTTGCCAGTGAATACATTTATCTTCTTGCGCTTCAACTGATCTTTTACTACTTCGCTACTAGCCGCTCTATCTATTACACCATTTACCAAATCTGATGTGTAATAGATTCCTGCCATAAGCATTTTGGCGGAGGCATCTTTTTTTGCAGAAACTACACCCACTATCTTAATAGGACGGCTCTTTGCTACTAGTTTCTTCATATACTTATTGTTATCTTTTTTAGACGCCCATACCTTGTACTTTTTGTCGTACTTGTAGCACTTGTATGAATCAACTAGCTTAAACTCCATTCCGATAAAGTCCTTAAAGTTAAAACTATGTTTCTTTTTACTTATCTTAATTTTCTTGCCACTAGAGTAAGCCTTGATTGCTTTTTCTAACTCCTTCGCATCCTTAATACCCAAAGAATAAAGCACGCGGTCCGAAACATTATTGTTTTCTGAAAGAACGAGCACTAACTCATCTTCCTTTTCTGGCCAGCGACCAGCTCTTACTGCATACTGTGTTTTATAGAGTCCCTCTTCATCTGGAAGTTTGAAGAAGTTGTTAAAAGACATACCCATATTGGCAGCCATAGATGAATACGATTCTGTAACACCCATAGACTCGTATGCCTTCTCAGGATTTACTTGCCTAATCTTATTCTTATCAGACTCTTTATAAATAAGAGGAACTACATTGTATGCATACTCGACAGCCTTTGCATATTTATCAAAGGTCTTTTGATTTGCCTCAATATGACCCTTAAAAGCTTTAAGATCATTTGTTTTAATATTCGAAAAAGTATTAGTGATAGTTCTAAGTTCGCGAACCTCTTTGTCGCCCTTTTTACGTTTGCCCATTGTATCTTGGGTTTCCTTGAGCATGGCCGTGAAATCCATATTCGTTTTCATTATATGAATAGGATACTCCGACAAAGTATCTTCCTCTAACCTATCAATGTGCTCATTAACACCATTCGACAGCGACAAAATAAGTGCGATTCCGATAATGCCAATAGAACCTGCAAAAGCAACCAAAATAGTTCTAGCCTTCTTCGTCAAAAGGTTAGAAAAACTCAATCCCAAAGCAGTCGCAAAATTCATAGACGCTTTTTTCTTGCGACCTTTATGAACAGTCTTTGCGCCCCTTGGAAATCTTCTTTTCAGATGTTCTTTCATCTTGTAATTCTGCATTAACTAATGATGCTCTTTTTTCTTCTTCTGTAGGAGCATCTGAATCTGAAACTATTTTTCCATCTTCTATATTTACAATTCTAGTTGCATACTTTTCTGCAAGTTGTGGGTTGTGAGTAACCATTACAACTAGACGATCTTTCGCCACTTCTTTAAGCAAGTCCATAACCTGAACGCTAGTAGTACTATCAAGCGCACCAGTAGGCTCATCGGCTAGCAAAATATCAGGGTCATTAACTAGAGCTCTTGCTATAGCAACACGCTGCATCTGACCACCAGATAGCTGATTGGGTTTTTTCTTTGCATGTTCTCTTAGTCCAACTTGTTTAAGAACCTTTAGAGCCCTCTTCTTTCTCTCCCACTTGCTGACACCAGAAATAGTCAGAGCAAGTTCTACATTCGCTAGAACTGTCTGATGAGAAATCAAGTTATAACTCTGGAAAACAAAACCGATAGCGTGATTTCTATAAGTGTCCCAATCTCTATCTTTGTAGTCTTTGGTGGAGACACCATTAATAATCAGATCACCACTATCGTATCTA
>CADBBS010000173.1 GCA_902793045.1 uncultured Lachnospiraceae bacterium | reverse complement strand
TAGAGTTTGTAAAAACAGGCACTCCATAAAAAGCCCTGTTCAAAATACTATGTCCGTCAATCAATACTAACTTTTTCATTTACTTATACCTTTTCTTTAAAAAATTTAATCTGAGTGCATTTAATATCACAAACACACTTGAAACACTCATGCAAAGCGCTCCTATCATTGGAGTAAGTTTCCATCCAAGAGATTGGTAGAAAATACCAGCTGCCACTGGAATACATATGATGTTGTAAATAAATGCCCAGAATAAATTCTGTTTTATATTTCTAATAACTGATTTACTAATCTTTATCGCTTTTGAAACTGTCATAAGTGAATCATTAACTATAACCACATCTGCAGACTCAATAGCCACATCTGTACCAGAACCTATAGCTACACCTACATCGGCTCTTGTAAGAGCTGGCGCATCGTTTATGCCATCTCCCACCATCACTGTCACTCCGCTATCTAATCTTTTAGCAACTTCAGATTCTTTCTGATCTGCCTTCATCTCAGAAACATATGAATCCACTCCAGCTTCTTCGGCAAAGAACTTAGCAGTTTCTTCTTTGTCGCCAGAAAGCATAGTGACTTTCAAATTCATATCTTTAAATTCTTTAATAGCCTGTGCACTATCTTCTCTAATCTCGTCAGACATTGCATCACCTTTAGTGATTGTTCCTGTCTTATCAAGCATTATGTTTTTAGCCTTACCTGACATTTCTAGTGCTGTTGCATTTTTAAATAACGCTCCAACACTTGCTGCCACTCCGTTACCAACCATAATGGCAACAGGTGTGGCAAGTCCCAATGCACATGGACAAGAAATAACTATTACTGACAAAGCAAAGTTAAGTGCTTGTTCAAAGTTTTTCCCAATAATCATCCACACAATAAAAGTTACAGCTGCAACTGCTAAAATCACTGGGACAAAAACTGAAGCAACTTTGTCAGCAATTCTAGCAATAGGTGCTTTAGATGTTGATGCACGACTTACCATATCTATAATCTTCGCTAGTGTAGTGTCAGTTCCCACTTCAGTAGCTCTACACTTAATCAATCTCTCGTGGTTCTTTGTGCCAGCATAGACTTTTGAATCAATCTGTTTGTTCACTAGCGCACTCTCACCAGTAAGCATAGATTCATCCACTTTACTTAGTCCATGAATAACCACTCCGTCCACAGGAATATTTTTACCAGGCTCAACTATAAAAATATCGCCTGCTTTAATCTCTGCGATAGATACTTCCTTTTGCTCACCATCAACTTCTATAATCGCTGTCTTTGGTGCAAGATGTACAAGTTCTTTGATGGTGTCTGTAGTTCTACCTTTGGCGTAAGATTCTAAAAACTTTCCAAGTGTAATAAAAACTAAAATCATAGCGGCTGATTCAAAGTAAATATTGTGAATCAAATGTTCTCCGTGGCTTGGATGATTAAAAATCTTTACAGCCATTACAGTCGAATATATAAAAGTAATTCCAGATCCAAGTGCCACTAGTAAATCCATAGTTCCATACAAATGGATAATAGACTTAAATCCGTTTACAAAATACTTATAGTTAACAATGATTACTGCGAAAGATAGAATCATCTCTATGGCGACAATAAGTACATAATTGTCAGTAAAATTAAAGAACATATTGCCCATAGAAACAATCATAAGGGGAATCAATAGGCACGATGAAATGATAAATCTAATTAGAATGGATTTTGATTCTTTCGACATCTGGTGTTTTTCTTCAGTAATGATGCTTTTTCCTTCTTCCATATAGTCAGCTTTATATCCAGCATCTTTTACTGCTTGAATAACATCAGCATTAGAAAAATCGCCTTCCACTTCCATTGAATTAGTTAGAAGACTTACTTCTACAGATGTAACTCCATTTACTTGTTTTACTGCATTTTCTACTCTAGTTTGACATGCTGCGCATCCCATTCCGGTCACGTTAAATTTCATTGATTTTCCCTCTTATACGCTTAAACATATTCCGTTATATTATACCCCAAATTTGCCTTATTTTCTATGCGTTATAGCAATAAAAAAGCCGTATTTTTAAGAAAAATCGGCGGCAGGTGTGGCGGAATTGGCAGACGCACTGGATTCAAAATCCAGCGCCCTCAAAAGCGTGCGGGTTCAAGTCCCGCCACCTGCACAAAAAGCTCCTAGAAATAGGAGCTTTTATAATGCAAAAATGACGGGTCAAAACCCGTCATTTTAATATTATTTAATCGTATATTTTCCTCCGGACCTCTTAACCTTTTCTACATGTCCAGAATCTGTAGATACACCATAGTATTCAGTGGATTTTGTATTTCCCTTCTTATCACATATTTCAACCTGAATTACATAATAAAAAGCACCATCCATCTCCTCTACTGATTTATAGTTTAAGTATCCAATATCTTTATTTTTAAATGAACCATCTTTACTTTCAAAAGTTCCATTTGAAACTAAGTTAGATGATAATGCATTTAGCGCCTCATCATAACTAAAACTAAAGTCAGGTGAGTAATCATAAGCTCTTGTAACCACTCCACTAGAAATACCATCTTTATTTACCGCAACAAAGTAATACAAACTTGTACCCTTAGGCATCTTAATAGCTTTCTTATACTCTTTAGATTTTTCAGTAGGTGTTGTTCCATCCTTCGTGTAATATATTTTACAACCCGGATCACAAGTAACCTTTATCTTCTTTTGCTCTGTATACTTTCCACTATCCAAGTTTACACTTGGTTCTTTTACACTACCAAAGTCTAATTCATATTTGCCTTGGAATTCTTTACTGAATTTACCATTCTTAGATTTAGATGCGGCACGCAAATTATACTGACCTTCGTCACTTAGCATAAACGGTTTCTTGTACTCTTTACGTGTCTGACTATCTTCAACTTTAGAGCCATCTAATGTGTAGTAGATTTTTACTCCATCAGTAGCAGTTAGTTCAATCTCTAATGGTTTAGCATACTTTCCTTCTGGATAGTTTACAGTAGGAATTGTTCCATCAAAATTTTTAAGTTCATCTTGAATATCTTCAGGAGCTGATGAAATCAGTTCCCCAATTTTAGAATCCAATCCGTTGTTTTGATATAGAATAATCAAGTTTTTGTAAAACTCAACATTATCATCATCCAAATCTACTAATGCTTCCATATAAGCAATTTCTTCTTTGTCGTAACCGCCTAACATTTCATCTGTAGCATAAACCATCTTGTAAGCTTTAATCTTCTGTCCAGATGTGAATGCATTACTAGCAGCTTGGATGTATTGTGTTCTAGCATCAGGATAATTCTTTTGATTATAAAGAACTGTACCTGCATTGTAGAATTTATTGAACTGACTAGTTTTTGTGGCATAAATAACACCGATAGTTCCAAGTATTGCAACTAAAACCGCAGCGAGCACACAAATAACAATTACTTTAGTCTTCTTTTTCTTTTCAGGTTTAACACCTTCCACACTAGAAGATTCATACTCTTTTCCAGCATCCCTGTCATCATCGTCAATCATTCCAAAATTGTCATCAACAGAACCTAATTCTATTGGCTTTTCTTTGCTAGGATCTTTAAAACTAGCTGTCACTTCTTCGTTATCTAAAATGTGACTAGTGTCGATTGTTTTACCCAAATCATCTTCCGGAACTTCTTTTTCAGGAATTCCCCCGACAATATTATTAAAACCACTCGTCTCAGAGTAATCATTTTGCACTTTTTCATCATTGTTTGAAACGAACTGAAAATTACCAACTTTTGTTCCACATTTACGACAAAAGTATTCATCTTCAGTACATTCTTTTCCACAATTAGGACAAATCATGTTAGTTTTTTCTCCTTAAAAATATCATAAAAAATATATCATATTAAAAGGGTTAGTGCAACGAACTAATCCCTTTTTGAAAACTCACATCCGCAAAAGCTTTGCCTGTACAAATCATACTCTTTAGAGAGTTCAATTGACCTTTTAAAACCATCATTCTTTTTGAAATCCGATAGTAAATATTTAAGTCCATGCTCCTCAGCCACTTTTACTCCAATTTCATTAATCTTATCCGAATTCTTATGAGGACTAATAGTCAAAGTGGTTGTTACATATTCAAACTTGTGTTCTTTAGCATATTCTGCAGTCTTTCTAAGTCTTAATTCATAACATTTAAAGCATCTCACTCCGCCTTCTTGTGCATCTTCTAGGCCTTCTACCGCATTGTAAAATTCTGAATTGTCATAATCTAGTATTTCTAGATTCACACCTTCTATAGATCTGCATTCATCAATAAAGCGAATCAGTTCATCTACTCGCTTGTTAAACTCCATCTCACTCTCAATATTTGGATTGTAAAACAATACTGTAACATCAAAAGTCTTCGACAAATACTCTAAGCAATAACTACTGCAAGGCGCACAGCAAGCATGCAAAAGAAGTGTTGGTTTTGCATTATCCTTTTTTAGTTTTTCAATTAGTTCATCTAATTTCTTTTGATAATTCATACTTCTCCTTTTTAAAAGAGACAGGCCATAAGCCTGTCTCCAACATAGCTCTTTCATTTGGAAATTTAAGTAAATGATATGCTTCAATATACCTATAGTATCCAGAATGAAAGAAAAATTCTTCTTTCTGTGGCTTGCTATAATAGTTATTTGCCGTCATCAAATACCAATGCACTTCTTTTTCAACTGTGTCACTAGGAACCGTAAATGTATACTCGCTCTTCCCAATGTAGTCTAGCACTTTTGCTTTGACACCGGCTTCTTCGTGAACCTCTCTCAAGGCTGTCTGTTCGTGACTCTCGCCTTCTTCCACGGTACCTTTGGGCAAAACCCACCCTTCGTACCTATTCTTAATATTCTTATATAACAGTAATATCTTTCCACGAAATATAACTACCCCGCCACAGCTGACTGCCTTCTGCATAGCAACCCTCCTGTACCAAGGTTAGTATAACCTTACCATTATTCGTTTTAAGTATATACTATTATAAATT
>CADBBS010000172.1 GCA_902793045.1 uncultured Lachnospiraceae bacterium | reverse complement strand
AAACCACGAACTGCGATATTCAAATTCCAGCATAGCCTCTACATCCTTTGCATCGAAAAAGGTGTTGCTCATATACAAGGGACGCGTAGTATAGCCAAGCCCGTTCAAAATCATCAGGGCTACAACCTGACCATGGGTGAAATGTCCTGCATTATTGCTTTCTTTGGGGATTATCGAATCAATTTTCTCGATTAGTCCACACTCCCGAATAAAGGCTCCTGCCAGTCCCAAATGTCCCAATGCGTAAGGTTTAAGCTGCTCCTTTGCAATCGCAGTCATAACTTCTCCTAAAGTGGCCAAAAACACCTTATTCTAGAGAAAATAGTACAGCTAACACAAACACTAAAGTAATAAAGTGATCCTTATATCACATTTCAGAAACAAATAAATTTTGTGCTTATTTTTGTGACAAACCTCTATATTAATCGAATTTACAATATGCTAGTCTCAATAAGAGCCGAGCTTACTCCTTGACTATTGCTCCTTATCAAAGGCGATAATTAAGCATGTTCAAGTGCGAAATGTAAGATCTAACAAAGATGGAAACCCCGTTCGATAACCCAGAACAGTACTCAATTTTGAGCTCGTTTTTACTGATTTTTCACCGTTTGGACGCTCTTGCGGCCCACCGAGCACGGTGTCTGGTGTGTTTAAACGTTAAAAATATGCCGTTTCAGCCTTAAAAAGCGCCTAATGTAGCGGAAAAACGGCGAAAATGACTACAATGCTCTGGGTTGGCAGATGAAAAATCCGACGTTTAACGTCAGTAATTTATCATATCCCCTTACCAAGAACATTCCTACCGTCCTTCCAGTATTCTCTGGAGGGATTTCTTCTACTATTTCATTGAAACTACCAACTTAGTAAATATTTCCTCATTCTCTATAAAAGAATATGGAGCATATTCACCATATGCTGATGGTCTGCTAATAGTAACCAGCTGAATTCCTTTTAACCCTACTTCATTGTTTAACTTCTTTTTTAACTCAGCTAAATGCTTTCCATGTGTAGTTTTTAAGGCATAACAGCCATGTTTTTCTTTGTCTTTAGCGATTAGATAACACATTTTCAAGCACCTCCTTAAAATCATCAGCATTGCGAATCTTTCCGTTTTCGTAATACTCTCTCATCTTTTTACCAACTTCATTAGGATAATCTTTCTTGTACAAATAGTCATGAAGCCAGTTGTTTAGTTGTCTATCATACAGTGTATTAAACTGAATCTCTATTGGATAATGTTTACTGTCCCTCTGATAATATACGTGCACGCCACGATAGCCGTCATCAATTGCTTTGCCTTTAGACATATCTGCTACACGGAACAATTCACTATCTAAAGCAAGGACATCCTCATAACTATCACAAAAAGCTCTAAATCCAAGAATATCATTAAAAACCTTTCGCATTTGATGATCTGGATAGTATCTATCATACTTTCCCAAAATCGAATCTAAACTCTTTATACGGTAATCCAATGCAATCCCATCAAATACACTTTGCTCGTCAAGCCAAGCTGTCATATTTTCTAATTCTTCAATAAGCAACTTTTTATCAAAGTAATGAAGATTTCTTTTTAATGATATGCCTAGCTTTGATTCATAAGAGAGCGCATTCAGGATTTCAATAGACAATCCATTCAATAACAATATTTCCTCGTTATGCAAGTCATTCACTCCTCTCATAAATCTTAGTGATAGTATTTACTCACCGCTATCCTTCCAGTGTTTACTGGAGAGTATTTTTTTACAGCCTTTTATAGAAGCTGTAATCAACAAACCATATCTGATTTGCTCATTACAGATCCTATCCCTTAACTCATCTTCTGGATGAGTTTTTTTATTTTCTTGCGGAAAATTCACCGATTTTGCCCGCATAGAAATATGAGAGAATAACTGGAAAATGTCGTCCTTTCTAATTTCATTTATCTCACCATACCATCTTTCTCCAGTGAAACGTCAGCATTCCATAAATTCTGGTGACAGTCATTGGAACGCTCCATAACATACTCACCATCGTGATGAAACAGATCTGAATACTTGCCCTTGCGTCAATCTTTTTATGGTTGTCATAATCAGTAATCATGGATACCACGATTTCTAACACAACTTACACAATATAAATCCACCAGGATTGTATAGGATTACCAGGAACAATTTGAAACCACAACTCAAAATGTACAATGGCACAAATCAAATTTATAGCATGTATGATTACGAAGAATGGCCCTGCTAATTCCACAACGCATTCATATGGCAGTACTACCAATCCCAAAGCACCATATTGGGGAAGTGAAACAACATGTTTCTATGTCTCATCAGGCAGTCCAGTAATCCTCTTTGCCAGCGGTCTCTTAGATGCAGTAAAGCTTGACTGTTCCTGGCGTTTTGGTATAACAAACTCCATCTTTGTCATAGATGAACGTAGCATGGCTTGTACCATAGCACTTTTTCTGCAGCTTTAACCTAAGATCTCATAAAAAGTAACACTATTTCATTAGATCCCAACAATTCATCAATGTATGTTGTTAAGTCAAGTTCTCCAGGAACTGTTATTCCAAAATTTTCATAGCACTCTCTTACCTGTTTGTTAGGCTTCTCTATGAACACCTTGTTGGTCTTGGAATCCTTAATACAGAAAAGAGACTGGCACTTTCCTATTACACTGCTCATGGAAAGTTCTGACGACTTACGCATCTGAAGCATGTTCAACTTTACAATTGCAGTAATCACATCGCTTAATATTTTTCCTCTGACAGTTGTGTCACTCCATTTGCATAATGGAAGCAGTTTTAAATATTCCTTGCTGTTTTTGAAAAAGCTTTCAATACGGGAACGGCCAAAATAATCGTCCAATATCTGTTGCGGTGTTTTGCGATAGTTGCACATAAGAACAAAAAATCCGCATTTTACCTGATACCATGCCTGCTCGCGAAGTGTCAGTTTTTCATATTCATCAGA
>CADBBS010000171.1 GCA_902793045.1 uncultured Lachnospiraceae bacterium | reverse complement strand
AACTTTTAGTTCCACACCGCATCTAGCAAAGTATGCAAACGTGTTTTCGGCACCGGCTCTGATAGCATTTGATAGGAACACAAAGCAAAGTGGATTAACTGCCTGCTTCAAAGCCTGTCCATCTAGCTCGCCATCGTACTTACCAAATACGACCACGCGGTATCCTTTGTCGGTGTATTCTTCTATATCCTCCGCATAGTCTTCATATTTGTCTTTCAAAATGAACTCAGGCGCGCCCAGCACGTAGCTGTCTTCGCCAAACTTTGCAGCACTGTATTTGTATGCAGATGAGAATGAGAACACCTCATCCGCAGGTTTTACATCTTCCCCGTTGAAGAACTTCTTCATAGCATCCATAGTGGCATTGTCGTTAGCCATAGCTGTAGAAAAGTCACTCAAAAGCCAGAAGCATTGGTCTTTGTCTTTGGCTTCCATAAGCTTAAAACCGCTCACTTCCATATCAGGAACAGTGATAGTACCAGTTTTATCTACGCACAAAACATCGACTCTGGCTAGAGTTTCAATACACTTCATATCGTGAAGCAATACCTTTTGCTTTGCAAGACGCATAGTACTAACAACCAAAGCAATACTTGCTAGCAAGTACAATCCTTCTGGAATCATACCAAGTACAGCAGCAACCATTCCCTCGATACTCTTCTGGAAAGTAGCACCGTTGAAGAAGAATTGCTGAACAACCATAATAATGCCGATAGGAATAAGCACAATACCAATTCCCTTAACCAATTTATCTAGAGAACGAATCATCTCTGACTGTTCCTTTTTCTCTGTCTTTGTAGCCTCAAGTGTAAGCTGAGAAATGTAAGATTCCTTGCCCACCTTATCAAGTCTAGCTTTACATGTACCAGACACGATAAATGAACCAGACATAAGTTGATCGCCCTCGGCCTTTGCTACTTCGTCGGCCTCACCAGTTAAGAGGGACTCGTTCACTGAAACATTTCCTTCTATAACAATGGCATCCGCCGGTATCTGATTGCCCGCTTCAAAGACCACAACATCATCCTGCACCAAATCTACAGAATCCACCATAACCTCGCGGCCATTTCGAATAGCCTTCGTGTGCGGAGCATTTAGCATATTAAGTTTGTCCAAAACCTTCTTAGAACGAAGCTCCTGGACAATACCAATCAAAGTATTTCCTATAATAATAGGAAGAAACGTCAAATTCTTAAATGAACCCACCAAAATAAGAAGACCAGCTAGCACAGCAAAGACCAAGTTAAAGTATGTGAACACGTTAGAGGCAACAATTTGGCCTACAGTTCGTGTATTACTATCAACTTGCTCGTTTGAAAGACCGCGATTAATGCGGTCCCTAACCTGATCATCAGTCAGTCCATTATTAAAATTAGCTGGATCAAGAATCTCTTGATCAAAATTATTCTGCATATTATCTAGTTTAAACTACAAAAAATATAAATCAATATAAAATGAGGAAAAAACACAAAAAATTCACCATTGAATACATTGAAGAAAACCCCATATTTTGTTATATTTATATGAGAAGAAAAACGGACTTATGCTTTAAGATAAGTGTATTAATTTTGTGCAAAATTACTTTAAAGCGGATAGGAGTAACAATGGATGTAGTATGTTTAGACTTAGAGGGAGTATTAGTTCCAGAAATCTGGATTACTTTTGCTGAGCATACAGGTATTGAGGAACTTAAGCGCACAACTAGGGATGAGCCTGATTATGACAAGCTTATGCAATACCGTATAAATATATTGAATGAACATGGACTTGGATTAAAAGAAATCCAAGAAGTAATAGAGGGAATTGACCCATTAGACGGCGCCAAAGAATTCCTAGAAAAACTAAAGGAAATCACACAGGTAATCATCATAAGTGATACTTTCACACAGTTTGCAAAGCCACTTATGAAAAAGTTGGGATATCCTACACTTTTCTGTAATTCATTAGAGGTGGCAGAAGATGGAAAGATTCTAAGCCACAAGATGAGATGTGAGAAGTCTAAACTTTCAACGGTTAAGGCTCTACAGTCTGTGGGATTTGAGACTATAGCAGCAGGCGATAGTTACAATGATATCGATATGATACTAGCAAGCAAGGCAGGATTTTTATTCAGAACTACAGATCAGTTAAAGAAAGACTATCCACAGTTCGAGGCCTTCGAAGACTACGACAGTTTCTTCGAAGCAATCAAAAAAGAACTTGATAAATAGCAAATTTTCATAAACATTGTTATTTACAATATATATAGGCAGTTGTGAGGACGGACATAAAACAAGGAGGACACCTATATGAAAAAACTATTACTATTGGTAGCGACATTAACATTTACACTTGGAATGAGTGCGATTGTTATGGCAGATACTCCATCTAACATTGATTACAAAAATATGCATATTGTATGGAGTGATGAGTTTAGTGGCAATGCCTTGAACGAAAACTACTGGGAATACCAGACAGGAGATGGAACAGATTATGGAATACCTGGATGGGGAAACAATGAAAAGCAGTGGTACAGAGCTCAGAATGTAACAGTGGGCGATGGCATGCTTTCTATCACAGCTAAAAACGAAAACATAGCAGGAAAGAAATATACATCAGGCCGTATTAGAACTTGGGACGGAGATAATAACAAAGCAAAAGTATCT
>CADBBS010000170.1 GCA_902793045.1 uncultured Lachnospiraceae bacterium | reverse complement strand
TTTTACCTTAACCCTGCCATAGGGTGAATGCAGCGAAGCGACAGTTTCCATTGTCACATTATTCATTTTCTAGTATTTATTGTAGATTTGATGTGATAATAATTTATCAAAAGTAAAAAGCCCCCTAATTAGAGGGCTTTCAAGATCTCTACGATATTCAAAAAGAATCAGATTTGAATATATTTATCTCACGGCTTTATAATTTAGTTGCCGTTACTTCAATTATGTCATCAGCAGCGGACAATAATACCCTTACTCTGATATAATATTACAATTATCTTCTTCTCTAATAGAAACAATTGCTTTTTTGAACATATCTTTATTTATATCATCTTTTTGGGAAGCAGCCGCATCTGGTCTATGATTTGTAAACCCACATTTATAGAGTTTTTGTAAAGGAGCATAGTCTTCTAAGTCGTCATTATCCTTGCATTGATACTTATCTCGTGAAAATAGAAAGAAAGAAAGTATTTTTAAAGGTAAGCCTATGATTGCCGATACAAGAGCAGAAGCAAACACAGTAAATATAATGCTAAAAACATAACGATACCACTCTCCTTCAAACCATCCAGTTCCTTTTGTCTTTAAATACCATCCAATAGCAAAAGAGGCAAAAATAAAGACTATTAAATAGGGAGTATCAAATTTGTCATGAATCTTTTTGCATTCGTTGCACCGAGGTATCTCAACATCAATAGAAATATAATCAACAGAAAGAGGAAGCAATCTTGACTTTGTTACACCATGAACAGTTTTAGATAAGGCAGAATCCTCTGTTGCATTATTCTTATTGCAAAAATAGCATAAAGGTTTTTTGTTATAATCTGGACGAATTTTCATATCAACTTATTTTTTTATAAACATAGATTCTATTATACATCTGCGACAAAGATAATAAATCTATCGGTATCTTCCAAATTTATTATCAAGAAATGTAATAAATCACGTTATACCAAGTCTATTTAGGCGAAATGAATAGTCTCTTTTCCTCAAAATACTCATTACATAACTCACGTAACATATGGCATGATAAGAATGCTTTTGAGACCTCTAATGCGTTTTCCCATCCACCACACCACTTTGGACTTAAGGCAATTGTGAGGACTTGGATATTATTCAACGCATTGCCTATTGTTATTCCGAAATCACTTACGAACTGGTCATTATATACTCTTTTTATATTTGCATCCCAAAAGAAATCTAGGTCTATGTTCACAATCCATTTCTTTGTTCTCATATTATTCTCGATAACAATTTTATTTTGGGGAAAAATTTTGTCTTTGACAAACTGCGTTATATCCTGTCTTACGAAACCTTTATCCATATTTTGTTCTATAAATTCACCGTATCCCCACTCTTTTAAAGTACACACACTAGATGATTTGGTATAGTAGAATAAGTTAGTATTAAACCATTGAGGAAATAGAAAATGGCACGCTCTAATATAATTGTCACATTTAAAGGACTTGAACTTTCCCCCAAAAGTAGTATAGGTTATTTTATCATATTCATTAATTGATATGTGTGGGGATATTCTCAAGAATTCAATATCTTTAGTAAAACCACAGGCTCCTAAATCATCGTGTTGGTCAATATGCATGAAGTTATACTTTTCCTCAGGATTACATTCTTGCATCCAACACCATGCAGCTGCCAAATGATTATCCATAATGTATATGGGGGCATCATCAGACTTCCAAAGGAAATTAAGGCATGTGAAACACTTCCCTAAATTATCAAAATAATCATCTTTTACTTCACGTTTCCACATACAATATCATTTTTGCTGCAAATATACTAACACAAATTCAATAATGCAAGTATAAAGGATTATATTTTAGAAATCTAATAGGTCATAAGATGATTCAAGTTCGCTGTCTGTGATTCCCAAGTAACGCTTGGTGATTGTAGGGCTAGCGTGATTAAACAGCGTCTGCAACCGCATAAGTGCCAAAGGTGCATCGGTGCCAGCCGATTCAAACACCTTGCGCCCAAAGGTCTTTCTCATTGTATGTGTAGAAAAGTGGTCAATCTTCAAGTTATACTTGGTCTTAATCTCCTTAAACAGAATGTTGATACGCTGAGTTGAATACACCATCTTCTTACGTGACAAGAAACACTTTTCATCTTCATTCTCGATGTGAAGGGAATCGTAACACTGTTTAATGTGTTTCTGAAAACCCTTATTGACCTTCACCACTCTACGCTTACCAGTTTTCTTCTCATAGATGGTGAACTTCTCGCCATCAAGTAACATTGACCAAGTAAGTGTAAGGAGGTCTGAAATTCTCAGCCCAAAGAAGCATCCACACCCAATCAGTAACGACATACGGTAATCGCCATCACGGTACAATCTTCTAACTAGTGATAACATAGCATCCCAATCCATTGCGTTGCTTGTTCTGTATTCGTGATATTCTTGCTTCATAATCCTATTATTTTATTAGTTCAACAATGTTTTTGAATGTAATTCCTACTATCTGTTTTGTAACTATCTGATTTTCAAGTTATATTCATTAATATAAAGAAATTGAATATTCTACCTTTACTCTCTGTCATATTCTGCTTTGGATCACGGGATGGATCCTTGACCTTGGATGATGCCCGTGTGCGAACACTATAAGGGTTTAACGATTTTTATATAAAAGTTAGTGGTCTGGCATTTTGCCGGGCCATTATTTTTTT
>CADBBS010000169.1 GCA_902793045.1 uncultured Lachnospiraceae bacterium | reverse complement strand
AAAGACTGAAACTTTCTTTGACGAAGGCTCAAAGATTTTCAAAGACATTGGAGAAAAATCCATTACATGGATGAGTCACTTTGACTACATAAAAGAAGCATCACCTGGATTTAAGGTGATTGCACATACTAAGGATTGCCCAGTGGCAGCAGCAGAGGATGAGGAAAAGAAACTTTATGCTATCCAGTTCCACCCTGAAGTTTTACACACTGAGTACGGCAAAGAAATCCTAAGTAACTACGTTTACAATGTGTGCGAGTGCAAGGGTGATTGGAAGATGGATACTTTTGTGGAAGAATCCATCAAAGCTATTCGTGAAAAGGTTGGCGATGGAAAAGTTTTACTTGCTCTATCAGGCGGAGTTGATTCATCAGTAGCAGCAGGACTTCTTTCAAAAGCGATTGGCAAACAGCTTACATGCGTGTTTGTAGATCACGGACTTTTAAGAAAGAACGAAGGCGACGAAGTAGAAGAAATCTTTGGACCTAATGGCAATTATGATCTTAACTTCATCCGTGTGAATGCACATCGAAGATACTATGACAAACTAAGTGGAGTGAGCGAGCCAGAAAATAAAAGAAAGATTATAGGCGAAGAATTCATCAGAGTCTTTGAAGAGGAAGCAAATAAAATAGGCGCAGTGGATTTCCTAGCGCAAGGAACAATCTATCCAGATGTGGTAGAAAGTGGCTTGGGTGGAGAGTCAGCAGTTATCAAATCTCACCACAATGTGGGAGGGCTTCCGGACACAGTAGATTTCAAAGATATAATCGAACCACTAAGAGATTTATTTAAAGATGAAGTACGTAAAGCAGGACTAGAACTTGGGCTTCCAGAGTATCTAGTATTTAGGCAACCATTCCCAGGACCAGGTTTGGGCGTTAGAATAGTTGGAGAAATAACTGAAGATAAAGTTCGCATAGTACAAGATGCAGACTTTATATATAGAGAAGAAGTGGACAATGCACTTAAAGCATACAAAGAAGCAAACGGCAAAGACGCAGACTGGAAACCAGATCAGTACTTTGCAGCGCTCACAAATATGCAATCAGTTGGCGTAATGGGAGATGAGAGAACATATGATTTTGCAGTGTGCTTACGTGCGGTAAAGACTATCGACTTTATGACAGCAGAATCTTCTGAGATTCCATATGAAGTTTTAAACAGAGTAATGACACGAATTATAAATGAGGTTAAGGGTGTGAACAGAGTAATGTACGATCTCACATCGAAACCACCCGGAACAATAGAAATTGAGTAGGGGAGAACAAGATGAATGGTAATACAACTTTAATGTTTACTCAAATGATTGGAACGCTAGCAGTAATACTAGTGGTCGCAGCCTTTATAGGCGGAAGTGACATTATTTCAAAAATTACAAGTAAAAATAAAAAATGGGTTTATTCTGTGTTTGCAGGAATAATGGGAGGTCTCTTTGGAATATATGGAAATCTTTCTTCATTCCAACTAGGTGGTGCCAGAGTTTCGGTCCGTGATATAGGACCTATGCTTGCAGGTTTCACTGGAGGCCCAATAGGTGGATTGATTGCAGGTCTAATGGCTGCGATACATAGAATCTTTATAGGGTTCAAAACTATAGATGCGCCAGGCGATACCACATTAGCATGCGCAATTGCCACCACTCTAATCGGTATAATCTGCGGAATTATTTCCCTAAAAAAACACAAGATATTAGAAAAACCACTTTTCGCATTATTAGTTAGTGCTTTGATGGAAGTAATGCATTTGAGCATAGTTCTAATAGTCACTAAACCGTTCGATAAAGCGCTTGAGACTGTAAAGCAAATTGCAATCCCATTCATCGCAGTAAATGCGTTAGGCTTCTGTTTGATGATAATTATCATCACTTACATGGAACGACAGCGCAACTTAACTATAGAAAAGAGTCGCTTAGAATCCGAACTAGAGGTTGCGAGCGTCATCCAGCAGTCATTGCTACCAGGAATTAGCAACACATATCCGGGCCGCGACGAAGTAGAAGTGGACGGCTATATGAAAGCTGCCAAAGAAGTGGGTGGAGATTTTTATGATATATTTTTTGTTCGCCCAACTAAAATCGCATTTGTGATAGGTGACGTCTCCGGCAAAGGAGTTCCAGCAGCATTGTTTATGGCTTCGTCGAAGATTATCTTGCAAAACTGTTTAAGAGATATTAAAGATTTGGAAGAGGCAGTTAAAATAGCCAACAATGCAATTTGCGACAGAAACGAAGCAGATATGTTTATTACAATCTGGGTTGGAATTCTGGATTTAGAAAGTGGCGAATTGAACTTCGTAAGCGCTGGACACAATGCTCCAGTTTTATCAAGAGGAAATCATGCAGAGTTTCTACAAGAGAAGAATAACTTTGTAGTAGCTGGAATGCATGGTGTTGAATATAAGGGACAAAAAGTTCAACTTGAAGATAACGATGTGATTTGTCTTTACACAGACGGTGTAACAGAAGCAGAAGATAAAAACCATAATCTATTTGGCGAAGACAGATTGCTTAATTGCTTTAGAAATGATTTAAGTGATCCGACTGAACTAATAGGTGGGGTAAGAAAATCCATCAATGAATTCATAAATGGAAACAGTCAGTTTGATGACATAACGATGTTGTGTTTCAAATGGAAGAAACAATAAAAAGGAAGGGTTAAAATGCACTTGTCAACTAAAAGTAGACAATGTAAATAATCATACGAAGCCCATTTCAGTTCTATACTGGATTGGGCTTTTGTATTGTAATTTATAAGCAGGT
>CADBBS010000168.1 GCA_902793045.1 uncultured Lachnospiraceae bacterium | reverse complement strand
GCTTATAAAAAGATGACGGACAATGAGCTCCGCGAGGAATTAAAAAGTTTAAAAGAAGAATATGCTAAGCTTTGTGAGTCGGGACTTAATCTAGATATGTCTAGAGGTAAGCCTGGCCTTGATCAGATTGCTATTTCTATGGAACTTTTTGACGTGTTCACAAGTGAGTCAGAAGTAGTTTCAGAAAATGGTTTTGACTGTAGAAACTATGGACTACTTGATGGACCACCAGAAGCTAAGAGAATGATGGCTAGCATTATGAACACAACAGAGGACCATGTAATCGTATATGGTAACTCAAGTCTTAATGTAATGTACGATCAAGTTTCTGAGTTTTATTCACACGGTGTTAATGGAATGACTCCTTGGTGTAAACTTGATAAGATTAAATGGCTTTGTCCAGTTCCAGGTTACGATAGACATTTTGCTATCACAGAGCACTTTGGAATTGAGATGATAAATGTTCCTATGAACGAAGACGGTCCAGATATGGATATAGTTGAGCAGTTCGTAGAAAGAGATGACAGCATCAAAGGTATTTGGTGTGTGCCTATGTATTCAAATCCAGAGGGCGCTTCATATTCAGATGAAGTAGTTAGACGTTTTGCTAACCTTAAGCCTGCGGCAAAGGATTTTAGAATTTTCTGGGACAATGCTTACGCAGTTCATCACCTATATGATGAGCCAGAAAAGCAGGATAAGATTCTAGATATCTTGGAAGAGTGTGAGAAGGCTGGAAACCCAGATATGGCAATTGAGTTTGCATCTACATCAAAGATTACATTCCCTGGTTCTGGTATCGCAGCACTAGCATCATCTATTAATAACGTAAATCACATCCGAGACAGTTTGAAAATTCAAACAATCGGACATGATAAGATAAACATGTTAAGACACGTGAAGTTATTCAAAGACCACGAGGGTATTAAAGAACATATGAGTAAACACGCAGCATTACTTCGAGATAAGTTCAATGCAGTTTTAGATGTCTTTGACGAGGAATTGGCTCCATGCGAAATCGCACTGTGGACTAAGCCAAGAGGTGGTTACTTTATTTCACTTCACGTTGAAAACAGCTGTGCAAAGAAAATTGTTAAGATGTGTAAAGAAGCTGGCATGGTGTTAACAGGAGCGGGAGCAACATTCCCATATCATATCGATCCATATGACAGTGTAATTCGTATTGCACCTTCATATCCAACACCAGAAGAACTTACAAAAGCAAGTCATATCTTGGCGGTTTGTACAAAGATTGCAACTATTGAAAAAGCTGGTATTAAATTATAAAGAGTAAGAGCGATTCCTATTTAGGGGTCGCTTTTTCAATGAACACATAAATAAAATGTGATTTATTATTGATTTAATAATTTTAAAATATTATAATTAAAAAGTGTTGACATACTCCATAAAATATATTAATATACAGATAGCGAACAGATGTTCGGTTTAGTAGAAAAGGAGTTTTTTATGAATAAAGATGATAAAGTAAAAGCATTAGACGCCGCTATAGCGAAGATTGAGAAGGATCACGGTAAAGGTTCTATTATGAAATTAGGTGATTCAGCATCTAATATGAATGTTGAAACTACACCTACAGGCTCACTTAGTTTGGATGTGGCATTAGGCCAGGGCGGTATTCCAAAAGGACGTGTAGTGGAGATTTACGGCCCAGAATCTAGTGGTAAAACTACAGTAGCTCTTCATATGATTGCTGAAGTTCAAAAGCAAGGCGGTGTGGCAGGTTTTGTGGATGCAGAGCATGCGCTAGATCCAGTTTATGCTAAAAATATTGGTGTAGATATTGATAATCTATACATTTCACAGCCAGACTTTGGTGAACAGGCATTAGAGATTACAGAGACTATGGTTAGATCTGGTGCGGTTGATATTATTGTTGTGGACTCTGTGGCAGCATTAGTTCCTAAGTCAGAGATTGATGGCGATATGGGAGATTCTCATATGGGACAGCATGCTAGACTTATGTCACAGGCGTTAAGAAAATTAACAGGTATTATTAACAAAACTGGTTGTACATTAATCTTTATTAACCAATTGAGAGAAAAGATTGGTGTTATGTTTGGTAATCCAGAGACTACTACAGGTGGTAGAGCTCTTAAGTTCTACGCATCAGTTAGACTTGATGTTAGAAGAATTGAAACTCTAAAGAACCAAGGAGAGATGATTGGTAACAGAGCTAGAGTTAAAGTAGTTAAGAATAAGATAGCACCTCCATTTAAGGAAGCTGAATTTGATATTATGTTTGGTAAAGGTATATCAAAAGAGGGAGATGTTCTGGATTTAGCTACTAATTGCGATATAGTACAAAAGAGCGGTTCATGGTATGCATATGATGGAGAAAAGATTGGTCAGGGTAGAGAAACTGCCAAGAAGTTCTTAGAAGAACATCCAGAGGTTATGGCTGAAATTGATGCTAAAGTTCGTGAACACTATTTTAATAAAGAAGATGAGGCAGAAGAAACTGCTGATTCATCAGATGATGTTATTGCACCTGTTGAGGATTAATTGAATGTTAGTTACTAAGTTAGAACCATTTGGTTCTCGAGTAAAAATTTATATTAATAATGATTTCGCCTTTGTTTTATACAAAGGCGAAATTAGTAAGTACGGTCTAAAGGAAGGTCAGGAGATTCCTAGTAACACATATAGTGTTATTATGAATAAACTTTTTGACAGAGGAAAAGAGCGTGCTCTTTATATGCTTGATAAATCTTATAAGACTAAAAGATATGTAATGGATAAATTAAAAGC
>CADBBS010000167.1 GCA_902793045.1 uncultured Lachnospiraceae bacterium | reverse complement strand
ATGTAGAAAGCGTATGGTTTCCCTGTTTGGACGAGGGTTCGACTCCCTCCAGCTCCACCATCAAGTGATTTAAGCATTCCAATTCGGAATGCTTTTTTTTCTCAGCTGTAGTCGGAACATGCGCAGAACCGCCCTTTAAGGATATTTCCTTTGATTTGTTCAGATATTCCGGGTCACCTGCAAAACCCTGTGTTGGATTTATTAACAAAAACAATAATAACCCCTTCATAAGCTAGCGTCTCTTGGACAGAGACTTGAACAGTATTAGCGACAATTCTGCTTGTACGCAAGCGTCCAGACAGCCTTGTCACTAATGCTGTTGCTCCTTTGGAGCCTATCTTATGAAAGCAAAAACATAAAAAACATTTTTCGCTTTGCGCAAAACAGGATGCGCCTCAGCATAGCTCAAATATTGCCAAGGTAGGTATATATACATATATGCGTGATATATAAATTAATACAATATAATTAATTATACATAATATAAAGGGGGTGCTGTCGGAAATGTTAAAAAAGAAGTCCAAATAACAGTTATTTTGCAATAATCCATGATTTTTAAATTATTATGTGTACTTTTGCATCAGCATTTTGAATGCTAACATATTTGCTCAATCGCTCTCGAATCACCACCTCGAAAAGATGCGAGCAAAAGAATATACATTGGGAACGTGCCCATAATGGCGCGGACTTATCCCATAGTATATTCGGCTTGTGGTGAGCCTGAGAGCGTATGGCGAGGGTCTGCGCTTTCTTTTTTAAGTTAGTGCATGACATAAAGACAGTATTAACTTAAAACAGATAATTATGAGTGACATTCTTAGTATTTTGACCAAAGACGAAAAGGATTTTATAGAGAAGTACGGGATAAGCCCGTCAGACATTTATGATGCTCGTGGTCAGACATTTATGATGCTCGTGGTGAAATCGTAAAGGTGTATCACGATAAAGCAAAAGCTCTTGGATGCAAATTTGTTGTCAATAGCTGTATGTATGGTCACAGATTAAAAGACCGAAATGGTCATTGTATTGTGTGCCATCCTAAATATATTACATACCAAAAACGTGAGACTAATGGTGGTATTCTGTATATAGCCAAATATGACAAATATTGTAAAGTGGGAATAATAGAAAGTAAGCGGACTTCAGTTGAAGCATTAATCAAACATCGTGAGTATCAGTTGAACAGCGAAGATGGCTATGGGGGATATGTAGGGTGGAAAATTCCTAAATACTGGATTGTTGATAAGAATATTGGGAAAGTAGAGCGTGGAGCACACAATTTGCTGAATGACTATAAGGTTGATAGTTATTATTGGCACAGCGCAGAATTAACAACAACAACGGAACTTTTTAAGTGTTCATTAAAGAAGGCGGAGGAAGCTGTTCTTGTGTCTTTAGAAGCTAACAAATAAAGCCGACGGGCAACGGTGAGTATTGCCTATTATTACAATGAAAAGGAATATATTAATCTTGTTTAGTTTGTTTTCAATGGTATCAGTCATCGCACAAAATCCAATTAACATTGAACGAATCATCAATGACCTCGATTGGGAGAATTGTGGTGAGTCAGACGTGGTACTTGCTTTTAAAGACAATGTAGTGAAAAGAGATAAGATTGAGACTTGGGAAGGTGGAGCAGTTTCATCGTTTATCTTGAAAAATGTCAAAGTTGGCGATTGTGTATCAGATGCAAACATAATTGTAAATAAGTACAATAAGAAACTTCTGAAAATCGGTGGAATTACATTACGAGACCTTGATTGGAGCAAGGGTGTAGATGCGCTTTCACAAGAGTTAGAAGACTATTTCTCTGCTTTTTGGGGAAAAGAGCATAGAAAGTCCATTGATTATGATGCCGATATTTTAGATGAGAGTATTGTATATACAAATATCAATTGTGAATGGGAGAACACGCGCCTTAATGAGAAATCGTGCAAAGGCTCTTTCTATTTAATGCACAGAGGAAATATAGTAGTGATAGCAATAGAACCAAAATAATTAATTTTGAGCCGACGGGCAATGGCATATAAACGCCCAAATAAAAAATGAAAAAGATGTTCGTACTTTTGCTTGTCTCGATTTTAACAGACATTTGTGCTGCACAAGCACCATTATCTGTTTTAGGTATTAATCCTAATACAACAATGAAGAAATTTAATTTAGCATTATCTAAAAAAGGGGTTAAGCCGACACAAACTGCGGAAGGCTTTTATGAATACAAAGTAAAATATGCTGGCTATCCTAATTGCAGTATGGAGGTAAAATTTAATATCGGTAATGATTCAGTTCGTTCAATTACTATCGAATTTCCTCATGAATCGATTGCAAAAGATAGGGCTATATTTGGAAATTTAACCAAACAGTTTAAAGAAAAATATGGTAATGAACATGATTTGGGAGAAGAGTTATTAAAGTTACGGGAAGAATTTGAAAGGCGTGAAATTAAAAGAACACGATATGAAAGGTCATATGGGAAGCATAAAATAAATATGTGTTATGTAAAATGGTATTTCAATGATGATGAATATGAAGATGGGGTAGAAGTGGTATATTATACAAATGCTAATGGTGACAACAAAGTATCCGTTAGCTCTGATATTTAACGATGAAAATGAAAAGATTACATTTATTGTCAATACTGACTATTTGTCTTTTTTTGTGTAAGAGTATAAATGCTTTTGCGCAGGATAAATTTTGCGTAAATGATATTAAGGGTATTTGGGTCTCCAGTTTATTGTATAATGAACTGAATGGAGAGTATGAACCAATGCCAAGTAAAAATGCCATTAGCTTTGGCTTTACAGAAGGGAAGGGAAAACTTAATAATGCAAGATACACAGGCTTATATAGGATAATTAATGGAGGACGTCCTAATTTGTTATATTATTCAATAGAGAACAATAAGGTGCAGTTCTATGATAGTTCGGACAATCCGCTATCGTATTATCTTGTTATAGAGTCCGTCATTCCTAAAGTTGCAATGACTGCAACCTTGTTCCAAAAAGGTGATAATAAAGAAACTGGTTCAAAAATGAAATTTTTATACTACGAAAAGAATAGATGAAAATTTCCCTTTGATTTGTTCAGATAGTCCCTAACTGTCGTTCCGATAGTCTCCTCGCGTCGTTCAGATAGGGTCTATAGGGGGTTGGAAGCCGTCTGCGCAGGGGATGGAAGCCGTCTTAGCAGGGAACGGTAGGCAGGGTAACAATCGTTTGCGTACGCCCAAACGATTGTTCGCGCCTACCCAAACGATTGTTCGCCTATACGCAAACGATTGTTTGACTATACGAAAATTGAATTCTTTTTTTGATAGGGGGTGTAAGTGGGGTGCACACCTTTTGAAGGGTATGCACCCCACTCAGACGCCCATTCCCACTGGGCTTGGTGGCAAAAGGGGTGCAGGGTGCAGGGTATTTTTGTTTTTAAGTTATGGTATAGATCTCTTAAAAATGCATTATTACTGCGTTGTTACCTACTTTTTTCATTTTTATTGTCATTTTTGCCTTTTACATACTTTCACATGAAATTACAAGTGTGGGTTGTCGTCTGATTTTGTCATGGTACATTATTTCAAATTCTTCTTGTTTTTATTGAAATTTTTTCCTAATTTTGCAGCGGTATAAAACTATAAACCATTATGTTATGAACGAGAAGTTTCCATACGGCTATGATTTGAATGCCTATATCGACAAGGC
>CADBBS010000166.1 GCA_902793045.1 uncultured Lachnospiraceae bacterium | reverse complement strand
TGCAAAACATTGCAGGGTAGCAGAAATTGCTGCCCTGATTTCAATGTGCGGAAATGTTTCAATAGATGAAAATGATAACTACACAGTATATATTCAGACTGACACTGAAGTGACCGCTAAAAAATTCAGAGAACTTCTCTGGAAGACTTTCCATATTGATACGGATGTGGAGGAGAAGGATAAGCAGTTATCTCATTCAAAGAAAACATAAATAAAAATGAAATTATAAAAAAGGATTGCTGCAAGAGAGCATACCTAAGAGGAGCATTCTTAGCTGCAGGTTCTATTAGCAATCCAGAAAAGTCTTATCATTTTGAGATTAAGTGTACAAACGAGAATAAGGCTAACCAGATTGTGGATATTTTAAAGTCCTTTGACGTAGATGCAAAGACTTTGAATAGAAAGAATAAGTTCATTGTATATTTGAAGGACAGCGAGAAAGTGGTAGATGCATTAAACATTATGGAAGCGCCTATTGCACTTTTGGAAGTTGAGACTATTAAGATAGATAAGCAGATGTCTAATAAGATAAATCGTCAAATGAATTGTGACCAGGCAAACATAAATAAGACAGTTAATGCATCCAGAAGGATGATTGAAGATATTAACTATATAGAAGAGGAAGTTGGACTTTCATATTTACCGGAGAAGTTGCAGCAAATTGCAAGAATTAGGGTGGAAAATCCAGATGCATCTTTGCAGGAAATTGGTGAAATGATGGTGCCATCTCTTGGCAAATCTGGAGTCAATCATAGGCTTAGAAAAATTAGTGAAATTGCCGAGAATTTAAGGGCGGAAGAAGGGTCAAAATAGGCTTACAGGCTTTTGACAAAGGCAGTTATAGTGTAGTAAAATGACTACTAGGATTATTTGTATCGGAGATGATTTTATGAGCAGAGTAAGAGCAATGTTTGTATACTTTTTTGTACTTCTAGGTGAGGCTGCGCTCGTATTTATGGCTAAAGAACCTACTAGTTGTACAGGTACAATCTATATCATGAAAATTACAGGTGGAGACCAGCTAGATAAGGTGGAGAAGGTAAGACAGTTATCTCACATTACAGTTGGTGTTATCTGCTTGCTAGCTTGTATCGGTTTGCTTCTTATGGCGATTGACCTTATTGGAGGTAAATCTAAAGGACTACTCAAGTTTGCATATTTATTCATGGCAGTTTATAACTTAATTCAAGTAGTTGCATGTATTTATATCTTTGCATCTACAGACCTTATTAGATCAAGCACACAGAAGGCGAACTGTCTAGTGTACTTTATCTCACAAGTAATACTACTCATAGTTATGTGTTTGTATATCTTGCGAGAGTTAGGCTTGATGAGGTTTTTGGATAAATTATCGACAGTATTATTGTTAGCTATCGTTGGACAGATTGTATCAAACGGTCTATTGCTAAGAGGTTCTAATATAAAAGAATCACTAATATATGGTTGCATTACTGCATTACCAACATTGGCAATATTTGTTTTTGAGGCATTTGTTTTGGAGGCTTCGATACGACAGAATAGATAATCGAAAGTACAAACTTCCGGAAAACCTTCCGGAAGTTTTTTACAATAAGGGGTTTTATGGATTTTACACATTTGCATGTCCATACAGAATACAGTCTGTTGGACGGCTCGAGTAAAATTAAAGAGATTACAAAGCAGGCCAAAGAGCTTGGAATGAACAGTCTCGCCATTACAGATCACGGTGTTATGTATGGCGCGATTGATTTTTATCGTGCGGCCAAAGATGCAGGCATTAAGCCTATTATCGGCTGCGAGGTTTATGTAGCTCCAGGTTCTAGGTTTGAAAAGGAAGCAGGTGAGAGTGAAGATCGTTACTATCACCTCATTTTGCTTGCAGAAAACAACAAAGGTTATGAGAACCTTTGTAAGATTGTATCTAAAGGTTTTGTGGATGGCTTCTATTACAAACCTAGGGTTGATTACGAAGTACTAGAAGAATTCCACGAGGGAATCATCTGCCTAAGTGCTTGTCTAGCTGGTGAAGTTCAAAGACATTTGGCAAGAGAAAATTACGAGGCCGGCAAAGAAGCAGCACTAAAGTATTTGAAAATCTTTGGCGAGGGAAACTATTTCCTCGAGATGCAAGATCACGGAATTCCAGAGCAGCAGACTGTAAACCAGCAGCTGCTTCGTTTGAGCAAAGATATAAATGTGGACTTAGTTTGTACAAACGATGTTCACTACACATACAAAGACGATGTGGAAGCACACGACATTTTGCTTTGCATCCAGACTGGCAAACTAAAGAGCGACGAAGATAGAATGCGCTACGAGGGTGGACAGTATTATTTGAAGAGCCCTGAGGAGATGGCAGAATTATTTAAGTATGCACCACAGGCTCTTGAGAATACACAAAAGATTGCAGACAGATGTAATGTGGACTTTGAGTTCGGCGTTACAAAACTTCCTAATTTCGATGTGCCTGAAGGATATACTCCTTGGACATATCTAAAAGAACTTTGCGAGAAGGGTTTAGAGAAGAGATATCCTGTAATGCGAGGCGAGGAAGATCCAAAGTGTGATGCCACAAAAGAAGAACTAGAGGGGCGATTAAACTTTGAGTTAAACACAATCAAAGACATGGGATACATCGAGTATTTCTTGATTGTTTGGGATTTTATAGATTATGCAAAGAGAAACGGAATCCCGGTAGGTCCAGGTCGTGGTTCTGCGGCGGGAAGTATCGTTTCATACTGTTTGGAAATAACTGACATTGAGCCAGTGAGATATAACTTGCTATTTGAGCGTTTCCTAAATCCAGAGCGTGTATCAATGCCCGATATTGATATCGACTTCTGTATCGAGAGACGCCAAGAAGTAATTGATTACGTAGCAGAAAAGTACGGCAAAGACCATGTAGCTCAGATTGTTACATTTGGAACACTAAAAGCAAAGGGTGTAGTAAGAGACGTCGGACGTGTTCTTGATATGCCTTACGCTAGATGCGATCAAATCGCAAAGATGATTCCAAACGAACTTAACATTACTTTGGCGGAGGCCCTAAAGACTAGCAACGAGCTAAAG
>CADBBS010000165.1 GCA_902793045.1 uncultured Lachnospiraceae bacterium | reverse complement strand
ACAAGTTATTCTTAATCTCATCTACATCCTTCTTTATAAGTCTAGACATTTCTCCAAGATGTGGAGTCAAAATAACTTCTGCGTGTAACTTCTTATATAAGTTTCTATTCTTAGCAATTGTGTTGATAGCGTCTGCATCCACCACACAAGGTTTCTTGGAATCCAAGACTTTCTCAACCATTATATTTTGAATATCACCAGTTCCAAGTCCAGGACCTATGGCAATAACATCGGCCCATGCAATAGATGCCTCTAGTGATTTAACGTCAAACTCTTCTGAATCATATGTATTAACAACAGCCTCCGGCAAAAGTTTTCCAATTACCTCTTTGTTTTCCTGAGCTGTAAATAATCTAACTAAACCTGCACCCACTCTGTATGCAGCCATTCCACTCATTGCAGCCGCGCCAGACATTTCTTCGTTGCCGGCAATAATTAATACTTTTCCAAAACTTCCTTTGTAGGAGTAGTTTGGTCTATTTGGAATAAGTGACAAATCATAATTGTCCACATACTTTGCCGCGTTCTTACATTTATCATATGCATCAATTGGATAACCGATATCACCCACTGACACTTCTCCGCAATAGTCTGCGCCAGGATACATTGCTGTACCAATCTTGTGACATCCTATAGTAACTGTATAATCAGCCTCTACAGCTACGCCCATTACTTCACCGGTGTCTGCATTAATACCTGATGGCAAATCAACAGAGTAAACTGTAGCTCTAGATTTATTTATGAGTCTGATAGCCTTACCCTGGATTCCAATAACATTTCTAGAAACGCCCACGCCAAAGATAGCATCAACTATCACATCTGCTTGAACCATTTCACGAACAATATTTATCTTTAGTTTTTTAGCAATTTCAAGCTGAGCTAAAAACTCAGGCGAAGCACTTGATCTAACACCGCAAACATAAATTGTCACATCATATCCTTTGAGCGACAAAATGCGTGCGATAGCCACACCATCAGCTCCGTTGTTTCCAACGCCTGACACTACCAATATTTTTTTATCCTTCGGCTCATTACATAAAATTAGGTCGACTACAGACAAAGCAGCTCTCTCCATCAAAACCATAGATGGAATTCCCAAGCGCTTTATAGCGTACTCATCGACCTTTTTCATATCACTACCTGAAACAATATATTCCATAATAGTCTCCTATTTATTCTCTTTTATTTTGTAGCAGAGTTTCATCAAACTCTCCGACAAATGAACATTTTCAACTTGAACATCATCTGCAAACTTAAGATCAGTATGTGCAAAGTTCCAGAACGCTTTTATACCACATTCCACTAACTTTTCTGCAATCTCTGTAGCAGGTTCCTTTGGAAGACAAAGCGCAACTATATCTACTTGGTTTTCTTTGACGTAGTCATATAAACCATCAATATCCATCACAACACCCTGCGCAGTTTTCATTCCCACAAGCGCTGGGTTCTCGTCAAAAAGCGCAGTTATTTCAAAACCACGGTTCTTAAAGTTTCCATAGTTTGCAATAGCTCTACCTAAGTTTCCTGCACCCACAATAACCATTTTATGTGGTTTATCTAAGCCCAATAATTTGCCGATTTCATCATAAAGGAACTGGACGTTATAACCGTAGCCCTGCTGTCCAAAACCACCAAAATTATTGAAATCCTGTCTAATTTGTGATGCTGTAACGTTCATAAGTCTGCTTAATTCCTCAGAAGAAACGCGTTCTACATTCTGAGAAAGTAATTCGCCTAAATATCTATGATATCTAGGTAATCTTGATATTACAGCTTCTGAAATCTTGTTCATATCTTCCTCCAAAAAGTCTTAAAAACTATGAAATATTATAGTCATTTTAAGCGAGATTGTCAAATTCTTCACAAAGTTTGTAATATTTAGTTTTGCCAGTATTTTTAAGGTTTTATTCTGCTCTTTTTATTGCATTTAGTCCCTTAAAATATTAAAATACTTCTAGAATATTTTTTAGGAGATTATTATGGAAAATAAGAAAATAGTTGTGGCTCTAGGCAGAAATGCATTCTCAGAGTCATTCCCAAAACAACACGAAAGAGTTCAGGCAGCGGCAAAGGCTATTGCTGATTTGGTTGAAGCTAAATACGATGTAGTCGTTACTCACAGTAATGGTCCTCAGGTTGGAATGATTCAAACTGCTATGACAGAGTATTCAAGATTAGATGAAAACCGCACTGTTGCTCCAATGTCTATCTGCGGCGCTATGAGTCAGGGCTATATTGGATATGACTTACAAAACGCTATTAGAAGTGAGCTTCTAGGAAGAGGAATTTATAAGACAGTCTCTTCTATCATCACTCAGGTTAAGGTTGATCCTTTTGATAAGGCTTTCAATAATCCAACAAAGATGATTGGACGTCTAATGACAAAAGATGAGGCTGACCATGAGCGTGAAAAAGGAAACTATGTAGAATATGAAGAGGGCGATGAAGTGCTATCAAAACACTATCTGATGCACATCAAGTAGTTATAGCTGCAGGTGGCGGCGGAATTCCAGTTTTAGAACAAAGAACTGCTCTTAAAGGTGCTAGTGCTATCATCGAAAAAGATTACACAGCAGCTAAGATGGCAGATATGTTAGATGCTTCTGCTCTTATGATTCTTACTTCAAGTGACTATCTAACATATGATAAAGATGGTGAGCAAGTTGAAGTTAAAGAGATTTCTAAGGAAGATGCTAAAAAGTTGATTGAAGATGGATACTTTGATCCAGTAACATCGTTACCTAAGATTGATGCTTCACTATCATTCGTTTTAGCGAAAGATGGACGAAAAGCTGTTATCACAAATCTTGATAAAGCTAAAGATGGAATTGAAGAAAAAGTTGGAACAATAATTAAATAATAATATAAAAAGGAGATCTATCATAGATCTCCTTTTTTATATCTTCTTCAGTTAAACCATTCAAACAGTCCAGAATAGAAAACATTTCTTGTTATATTATCAGTAATATACCTATCTGATTTATTCTTATCTACACCAACTAGCACTAATGTTAGTTCTCTGTCTTCCTTTCCAAAGTCATTATCGACTTTGATAATATGATCTCTTTTTCTTTCTCCGTTACTTATAAACTTGGTTTCAAACCAACTACCTCCATTCGAATAACTCCCCCCATCATACCACTTTTGTTTATCTTCGTTATTGTAATATCTAACACTGTATCCTTTTATTTTAAATGATATGCTATCAGCGTCTGAATAATAATCGGTGTCAAAAAATTTCCCAACATATTTTATTCTATTTTTTTCTTTTATTATTATTTTGTGTTCATTAATTGACTTTCGTGAATTATCAACTTCAATTATGTAATTTTTAGGTATTTTCATTTTACAATTATTTTCAATTCTAACTATTTTCCAACCTTTAGGATTAGTGCAATCTGACAATTTATATTTTAAAACACTCAATCCTATAAATAAAAGAATCCCAACAACAAGACTAATAGATATTATTCCTATTATTTTCTTTTTTTTCATTTAAATCTCTCCCTTGTCAAATATATTTATATATATATACAAAAAGAGTGAGAAAGTCAACTTTTCTCACCCTCAATAATTCTATTACTATTTATTTACATTAATTCATCTAAAGTCTTTCTAATAGCCTTAATAAACTCTTCAGTATTTAGCTTCTTCTTATTCTCTAGTGTTGAGATCAAGTAAAGGTCTCCTGTCATCTCGCCATTCTCGATAGTCTTGATACAAGCTTCCTCCAGCTTATCAGCAAATACCTTAAGGTCTTCTATTCCATCTAAGTCACCACGTTTTCTTAGAGCACCAGTCCATGCAAAGATAGTTGCGATTGGGTTAGTTGATGTCTCTTCGCCTTTTAAGTATTTGTAGTAGTGTCTTTGAACTGTTCCGTGTGCTGCTTCGTATTCGTAGTTTCCTTCTGGAGAAACTAGAACTGAAGTCATCATTGAAAGTGAACCAAATGCTGTAGCAATCATATCTGACATTACGTCACCATCGTAGTTCTTACATGCCCAGATGTATCCTCCATCTGATCTAACTACTCTTGCCACTGCATCATCAATCAATGTATAGAAGTATTCGATGCCAGCCGCCTCAAACTTATCAGCATACTCTGCATCATAAATATCCTGGAATATATCTTTAAATGTGTGATCATACTTTTTAGAGATTGTATCCTTTGTAGAGAACCAAAGATCTTGCTTTGTCTCTAGCGCATAGTTGAAACAACTCTTTGCAAAACTTGTGATTGAATCATTTAAGTTATGCATACCCTGAACTATACCTTCTCCGTCAAAGTCATGAATAGTCTCTCTCATTTCTGTGCCATCTTCTGCTGTGAAAACCAATTCTGCTTTTCCTTTGCCTGGCACTTTCATCTCAACGCCCTTGTAAACATCACCATAAGCGTGACGAGCGATTGTGATAGGTTTTGTCCAGTTTGAAACATATGGCTCAATTCCCTTAACAACGATTGGTGCTCTGAAAACTGTACCATCTAAGATAGCTCTGATAGTTCCGTTAGGACTCTTCCACATTTCTTTTAAGTCATACTCATCCATTCTTGCAGCGTTAGGTGTGATAGTTGCACACTTAACAGCTACACCGTATTTCTTTGTAGCTTCTGCAGAATCAAAAGTAACTTGATCGTTTGTTTCATTTCTGTATTCTAATCCTAGGTCATAGTATTCTGTCTTTAGGTCGATAAAAGGAAGTAGCAATTCATCCTTAATCATCTTCCAAACAATTCTTGTCATCTCGTCGCCGTCCATCTCAACTAGCGGCGTTGTCATTTGTATTTTTTCCATAAAATCCTCCTATACTCTAACCTCAACATTTAATTCACAAATCGTTTTGAACGATTCGATTTTCTTATTTAACAACAAAGTTAATAATTCTTCCTGGCACAAAGATTTCTTTGATGATGTCACCGTTAATATTAACAGCTTCTTTACCTTGTGCTAGCGCTGAATCTTTATCAATGTCTTTTGCAATCTCTATAACAGCTTTTGTCTTACCATTGATTTGAACCGCGATCTCGACAGTGTCTTCAACTATCTTAGACTCGTCAAACTCTGGCCATGGCTCGAACGCCAAAGTGTCATCGTGACCCATTCTCTGCCAAATCTCTTCACTCACGTGAGGGCAAATACATGAGAACATTTTAATCAAGTTCTCAGCATACTCTCTTGGACATTTTCCAACCTTGTATACTTCGTTTACAAAAATCATCATCTGACTGATGGCTGTGTTATAAGCGAGCGCTTCAAAGTCCTCAGTAACCTATAAACCTTTGTAAGTGAGTCATCATTTTCGTCTGTTATATTTTCTGGATTTATAAAGAAAGTCCAAACTCTGTTTATAAATCTCTTTGCACCAACTACGTTGTTTGAGTTCCATGGCTTTGAAACCTCAAGTGGTCCCATAAACATTTCGTAAAGTCTAAGTGTGTCTGCGCCAAACTCATCAACAATATCACTAGGGTCAATTACAAACTCTGGGAAACGTTTACCCATCTTAACGCCGTTCTCTCCCAAGATCATTCCCTGGTGAACTAACTTCTTAAATGGCTCTTTTACTGGTGATAGGCCTTCATCGTATAGGAATCTGTTCCAGATTCTTGAGTAAAGCAAGTGTCCTACTGCATGCTCTGGTCCACCTACATAAAGGTCAACTGGCAACCAGTGTTTCAACAACTCATAGTTTGCAAACTCTTCATCATTATGTGGGTCAATATATCTAAAGTAATACCAAGACGAACCTGCAGAACCTGGCATAGTGGATGTCTCACGAGTTCCCTTCACACCATTCTTGTCATACTGCTTCCACTCAGTTGCATTATCAAGTGGAGCCTTTCCATTCTTTCCTTTATAGTCATCAAGTTTAGGAAGAACTAATGGAAGTTCATCGTCAGGCAATACATAAATCTCGCCATCTTCTTTGAACACACAAGGTACTGGTTCACCCCAATAACGTTGTCTTGCAAAAATCCATTCTCTAAACTTATAGTTTACTTTTTCTCTACCAACTCCAAGTTTAACTAGTTTTTCTGTGATAGCAGGTTTAGCCTCTTCCACAGTCATTCCATCAAACTCCTCAGAGTTCATTAGTTTGCAGCCTTTACCTAGGTAGTCTTCTTTCTCAAATGCATGTTCTGACACATCGCCGCCATCGATAACCTGAATCATATCAATACCATGTGCTTCGGCATACTCAAAGTCTCTTTGGTCGTGACTAGGAACGGCCATAACCGCACCAGTACCATAACTTGCAAGCACGAAGTCACCGATGAATAATGGAACTTCTTTGCCGTTTACTGGGTTGATACATGATAGACCTTCTAGCTTACAACCAGACTTAGTCTTATTTAGTTCAGTTCTGTCCATGTCGCTCTTCTTCATAGTCTCATCAATGTAAGCCTGAACTTCTTCTTTGTTTTCAACTCTGTCCATTAGGCCTTTGACGATGTCACCTTCAGGTGCAAGTACCATAAATGTGATACCGTAAATCGTCTCAATACATGTTGTAAAGATTGAGAACTTTCCGCCGCCCACAATCTCAAAGTCTACTTCCACACCTTCAGATTTACCAATCCAGTTTCTCTGAATTTCTTTTGTAGACTCTGGCCAATCAATTTCCTCGAGGCCTTCTAATAACTTCTCGGCAAATGCAGGCTGATCAATTACCCACTGTTTCATGTTCTTACGAACTACCGGATAACCACCACGCTCTGACTTACCATCTATTACCTCATCGTTTGAAAGAACTGTTCCAAGTTCTTCGCACCAGTTAACTGGCATATCGATGTACTTAGCATATCCTGCTTCGTATAACTTCTTAAAAATCCACTGTGTCCACTTATAATATTTTGGATCTGATGTGGCAATCATCTTTGACCAGTCATAGTCAAATCCCAACTCTTTAAGCTGCTTTGAAAATACTTTTATATTTTCCTGTGTAAAACCATCTGGATGATTACCAGTAGTAACAGCATACTGCTCTGCAGGAAGTCCAAATGAATCGTATCCCATTGGGTGAAGGACATTGTAGCCCTGCATTCTCTTCATTCT
>CADBBS010000164.1 GCA_902793045.1 uncultured Lachnospiraceae bacterium | reverse complement strand
ATTTGCCTAATACTACAAGAGGACATTTTAAACGCGGAGTTCTTTAATGGAGACCTATTTAATTACAGTAAGTAAATATTTATTTATCGCTCTTATGTTGTTTTACACATGGGAGTGTTTTAGTGCGCTCAGAAGTAAGAACCCAATCAAGCAAGCAGGAATTTATCAAAGACAAAACGGTGTCATTTTCCTAGTGTACTTAATTGGAATGGCCATGGTCTTTATGTTTGAAAAAGATGTGCCTCAAATTAATGTAATCATTTTAGCTGGAGCACAACTATGTTTCTTGATTATTGTGCTTGGAGTGTTCCCGGTTATTTATACGAATATTAACAAAGCAATCTTGAGCAATATGTGTATGTTGCTAACGATTGGCTTTATTATCCTAGCAAGACTAGACTATCAAGGAAGTATTACACAGTTTATTATTGTAGCTGTTGTTTCATTGTTATCTTTGATAGTTCCTTATATGATGCAAAAAGAGGACTTCTTAAAAAAACTCACTTGGGTTTACTGTTTTGTAGGAGCAGCTCTTTTGTTAATAGTTTTAGCAATGGGTGTTATCAGTCGTGGTGCAAAACTTTCTATGGAGATTGGTGGATTTACATTCCAACCATCTGAGTTCGTAAAAATATTATTTGTATTCTTTATGGCAGGCTTCTTAGCCAAATCAACAGAGTTTAAACATGTTGTAATATCAGCGATACTTGCCGCAATCTTTGTCGGCCTTTTAGTTTTGTCTACAGACTTAGGAAGCGCGTTGATATTCTTTATGACATATTTGTTTATGCTTTACGTTGCTACTAAAAAAGCCAGATATTTGTTCTTAGGTTTTGGTGGTATGTCAGTGGCTTCGGTCATTGCTTACTTTTTGTTCTCGCACGTTCAAACTCGTGTGGAGGCATGGCAAGATCCTTGGAGTATTATTGACGGAAAAGGTTACCAAATCACCCAGTCATTGTTTGCTTTAGCAAATGGTGGGTTTACAGGTACTGGTCTTTATCAAGGACAGCCGACAGATATCCCTGTAGTAAAGAAGGACTTTGTTTTCTCCGCCATCGGCGAAGAATTTGGTGGCATCTTTGCTATGGCATTAATTCTAGTTTGTTTGACATGTTTTATCGCTTTTTTGATTACTGCGATGAAACAGTTGTCATTATTTAATAGATTGATTTGTATTGGACTTGGAATTCAATATGCGGTTCAAGTGATTTTGACTGTAGGTGGTGCTATTAAGATGATTCCATCTACAGGTGTTACTTTGCCACTAATTAGTTATGGTGGCAGTTCTATTTTAAGCACGCTGTTTGTCTTTGCCATTATTCAAGGACTCGCGATTGTGGGAACAAACAATGAAGAACTAAGGCTTGGCAAGAAGTACGAAGACGAAAAACCAACTAAGAAAAAGAGGAGAAAAGAAATTGAGCAGACGCAAGAACTCCCAAAGCTCTAAGAGCGAAAAGAGAAAACTGAATAAACAAACTTGGGTTGTAACATTGTTCTTCTCAATCATTTTCTTCTTTATGATTGGATACTATGTTTACTTTATTGTGGCTGACAGTCAAGAGGTTGCAAGTAACAGCTATAACAAGAGAGTAGATGATAGACAAGAGAAGATTCAAAGAGGAACAATCTATGCAAGTCATGGAGAGCAACTGGCTTATTCTGATCCTGGTTCTACTGGAAATAAAAAAAGACATTATCCATATGGAAAAACTTTTGCTCATGTAGTTGGTATTTCTACACATGGAAAATCAGGACTAGAGAAATCATGTAATTATGATTTGCTATCAACACGTGATACACCTTTCCAAGAGATTATTAATGATTTTAAAGGTACAAAGGAAAAAGGTGCGGATGTTTATACTACATTGAAAGTAGGCCTTCAGAAGAATTGCTATAACGCTTTAGGAGATAGAAAAGGTGCAGTGTTTGCAATGAATCCAAAGACTGGTGCAGTTTTGGCGTGTGCTTCTAGACCTTCTTATAACCCAGAGACTATCGATAGTATATGGAAAAAACTAGCAAAAGACTCTAAAGATTCAAGGCTTGTAAATAGAGGTACTCAAGGTAAGTACACACCAGGTTCTATTTTTAAAACATTTACAGCATTAGAGTTTATGAAAGAAGATAGCGACTATAAAGACTTTAAGTACAACTGTCATGGATTCACAAAAGTCGGTAAAGATAAGATTCACTGTTTCGATGGAAAAGCTCACTATAATGTTAACTTAAGAGATGCATATGCTTATTCATGTAACTCTGCGTTTGCAACTATTGGCAGAGAATTAAATATGCGTAAGTTTAGAAATACATGTGAGACAGCTTTGTTTAACAAAGAATTGCCGCTAGATATTGAATCTACAGAGAGTAAGTTCAATTTAGATTCAGATTCTAGTGAGTGGGATATTGCTTCCACATCCATAGGACAGGGAACAACTACTGTTTCTCCTGCACATATGTGTATGGTGGCATCAGCTATTTATAATAATGGTACTTTGATGAAACCTTTCTTGGTAGATTCTGTAGTTAACAGTTATGACGTAATAGTTAAAACTACAGATCCGGATGAGTACAAAGAGATTATCCCTGAGGATGAGGCTAAAAAACTTAAGAGTTATATGAGAAGTGTTTGCAAATACGGAACAGCTAATATGATGGCGTACTCGTCATACAAAGCCTACGGCAAAACAGGTACAGCTGAACTTAACAGCGATGATGATATCAACTCGTGGTTTATGGGCTTCGCTAAAAAAGGTAAAAAGAAAATTGCTATAGCAGTTTGTTTAGAGGATATTAAGCAAGGATCTGGTTCAGCTACTAGTGTAGCAAAAGAGATCTTTGACGAATACTTCGACTAAGCTCATTGAAATCAAATTTATAATAGTATATACTTAAAACGAATAATGGTAAGGTTATACTAACCTTGGTACAGGAGGGTTGCTATGCAGAAGGCAGTCAGCTGTGGCGGGGT
>CADBBS010000163.1 GCA_902793045.1 uncultured Lachnospiraceae bacterium | reverse complement strand
GTCTGAATATATACTGTGTAGTTATCATTTTCATCTATTGAAACATTTCCGCACATTGAAATCAGGGCAGCAATTTCTGCTACCCTGCAATGTTTTGCATTACTAATGCGATCTGCTAATTCAGTTTTTACCTTTGAAGTAAAACTCATAATTATCTATCAATATCACGATGCGCTTTTCTCAAACCGAAATTGCCATCATCTTTAGAAAGCTTTTTGTATAGTTCGTTAGCCACTGTAACTGATCTGTGATGTCCACCAGTACATCCTATTCCGATAACTAGCTGATTCTTTCCCTCATCTATATAATTCGGAATTAAGAACTCAACCATATCAAACAGTTTGTCGATGAATATTTCTGACACCGGTGAATTCAGCACAAAGTCTTGAACGTCTTTGTCTTCGCCGGTCTTTTTCTTAAGTTTTGGTTCATAGTATGGGTTTGGTAAAAACCTTACGTCAAACACCAAATCACAATCTGCTGGAACACCGTACTTAAATCCAAATGATAGGATTGTTACGAATAAATTATTGTATTCTTTATCTTTTATAAAGATGTTTTCTATTTCTTTTCGCAAGTCTCTAATTAGGAGATTGCTTGTATCGATAATATAGTCAGCCTGCTCTTTTAGGAAAGCTAACTTTTCTCTTTCCTCTTCTATCTCGTTATACACACTGTCTTGATCACCCATTGGGTGAGAACGTCTAGTCTCTTTAAAACGCTTAACAAGTGTATCATTGTTACAATCTAAGAAGAGAATCTCGTACTCTTGATCCTTCTCTTTAAGTTCTTTAAGAACATCGTTCATCTTATCAAGACGGGCGCCACTTCTGATATCTACACCTATTGCCACTTTGTTCTTTTCACTGTTCTCAGCAAAAACCAAATCTGCAAAGCTGTTAATTAACTCAATAGGTAGATTGTCTGCGCAATAAAATCCGCTGTCCTCAAAAATCTTTAACGCTGAAATTTTTCCTGCTCCAGATATTCCAGTTACAATTACAAAACGCATATTTTACCCCTCACTATTATGCAATATTATTTTAGCCAATAATTCTTACTTCTGGTTCTAAGTCCACGCCAAAGTCCTCTTTCACCTTAGCCTGTACATCCTTAATAACCTGAATTACCTCTGTAGCTGTGGCATTTCCACAGTTGATAACAAAACCGCTGTGCTTATCTGATACCATGGCATCGCCCACGCGATATCCTTTCATACCAGCATCCTGCACTAGTTTTCCTGCAAAGTAACCCTCAGGTCTTTTGAATGTAGAACCTGCACTTGGATACTCTAGTGGCTGACTAGCTTTTCTCTTACTCATAAGTAGAGCCATAACTTCAGCTATATCACCCATCACTCCAAGGTCTAACTTGATACAAGCCTCAAGTACTATCATCTTTTCCTTCATAACTCGGCTCGTTCTATAACCTAACTCTAGTTCTTCATTCTCTAGAGTTTTTATCTCGCCATTTTGATCTACTACCTTCACCCACTTTAGGACATCTTTCATTTCTCCGCCGTAAGCTCCAGCATTCATTACAACTGCACCACCCATATTTCCTGGGATGCCGTGTGCAAACTCAAAGCCCGCCAAATCATTTTCCATGGCAATAGTAGCTACCTTTGATAACTTAGCTCCGGCTTCTACTATTATTTCTTCGCCGCGGACATCTATTTCTGAAATCTTTTTATCTACTTCCACTATGGCTCCGTCGTAACCTTCATCTTTCACTAACAAGTTACTTCCGTTTCCAATAACCATATATGGATAGTTTTCATTTCTTAAAACTTCTAGTACTTTCACTAGTTCGTCAGTGGAATTTGGCACAATGTAAAGACTAGCATTTCCACCACACTTGAATGTAGTGTGACTTGCCATGTTCTCATTTTCCAATATGCTGTTTTCACCAACTATCTGTTTTAATGCATCTATCATTTTTATATCCTTAGTCTAAAATTACTTTTTCTTCTGATCTAGAAACCAAAGCTGCTGCTCCAATAATTCCAGCATCATTGCCAAGCTCTGCTAGTTTCACTTCAGCATTGCTACATGGTGCAAAACAACTTGCTCTATAGTATCTTTCCACATTATCAATCAAGTACTGTCCAGCCTTGCTCACTCCTCCGCCTATAACAAAGCACTGTGGATTTACAACGCTTGCGATAACTGAAAGACCTTTACCTAGACACTCAGACATTTCTCTAACGACATTCACTGCTGCTTCGTCACCTTCTTTTGCGAGGTTAAACACATCTCTACAAGCAAGAGGGTTAATGTCTCTCATCTTTGTAGGTTCGCCGTGAGACTGCATATATCTTTTTGCAAGTCTAACGACACCTGTAGCTGAGCAATACTGCTCAAGACATCCAAATCTTCCACAGTTACAACTCTCTGTTTCTTCTTCATTAACTGTTATGTGTCCTATCTCTCCAGCGCCTCCGTTAAAGCCCTGAACTATCTTTTTATTAATAATCACTCCGCCACCTACACCAGTGCCTAGAGTAACCATTACTATACTGCTATATTTCTTTCCAGCTCCCATCCAGTCTTCGCCCAACGCTGCCACATTTGCATCGTTGTCTGCCTTCACTGGAACATCGTGGAAAAGTTGTGACATCTTCTCTGTCACATTAAAAGTACCCCATCCTAGATTTACGCAGTTTAAAACTGTACCATTTGCTAGCACTGGGCCTGGAAGTCCAATTCCAATTCCTTCTATATCATTTGGTTTTAGATTCCACTGATCTAGTTTGGCATCAAGAGATTTACAAATATCTCCCAATATGTTTTCACCATTATTACTAGTGTCAGTTTCTATCTCCCACTTTTCTACTATCTCACCAGTAGTTTTTATCAATCCAATTTTTACTGTGGTGCCACCTACATCCACTCCAAAACAATACTCTCTCATATTAACTCCTAATTTTTTAGTCTTCCTCACTAAACAATTATTTATCTTCTGAGAAACTCTCTTCCACTCTTCTCTC
>CADBBS010000162.1 GCA_902793045.1 uncultured Lachnospiraceae bacterium | reverse complement strand
GGTGAGCCAGGAACTAACGGCGGACCTCGAGGTGATTTGCTTGTTAATATTAGAGTTACGCCTTCGGCAAAATTCGGTCGTGAGGGAATGGATATTTACACTAACGAGCACATTTCATTTGCACAAGCAGCATTGGGCGCTGAGTTGACAGTGGATACAGTGGATGGTCCAGTGAAGACTACTGTGAAAGCAGGAACACAAAACGGTACCCGCATTAGACTAAAAGGTAAGGGTGTTTGCAATGTTCACAATCCAAAGAGCAGAGGAAATCACTACATTACTTTTGAAGTAGATGTTCCTAAGAAACTAAATTCTAAGCAGAAAGAAGCGCTTAAGGCTTTTGATGAAGCAATGCAAAAAAAATAATTTCAAGCGAATTGAGAGGGTTAGTAACTTGAGATTATAAAGATTAAAAAAAAGAACTTGGAGAGAAACACAGGGTGAACTATGTCTGTGTTTCTCTTTTTTGTGCGAATAAATAGGAGGTATATAAATAGAAAGTGCGAAAAAAAGGGGGATTCAAATAAAAATGAAAAGGAGTTGAAAAGTAATTATATTATATGTATAATATAATTATCAAAAGAAAACATGGAGATTCAATTTGAATGGGATTATTTGAAAAACATTAAAAACAAGAAAAAACATGATATTTTATTTGAAGAGGCTGTAACAGTGTTTTATGACGATAATGCTTTATTATACTTTGATCCAGAACACTCAGAAGAAGAGGAAAGGTTTTTGTTATTGGGGTACACTAGTACTAATATTATATTTATTGTCAGTCATTGTTATAGAGAAGATAAAGTTATAAGAATTATATCAGCTAGAAAAGCTACAAAAGAAGAACGAGAAGAATACTATAGGTATAATGGAGGTAAATAGTATGAGAGATGAATATGATCTAAAGAACCTTAAACCGCGTAGAAACCCATACGTGAAAAAACTAAAAAAACAGGTAACCATCAATTTAAATATTGAGACTATTGAATACTTTAAAGATCTTTCAGGGGAATTAGGGATACCATATCAGACATTGATTAATATGTATCTAAATGATTGCGTCAAACAGAAAAAAAGATTAAAATTTGACTAAATAGTTTTAAAGAGAGTAAATAGTTATGAAGTGGAACAAGTATAAAATTAAAACAACCACTGAGGCTACAGATTATGTCTGTGGCCTCTTGATGAGTCTAGGAATAACAGGTGTACAGGTGGAAGACAATGTACAGTTGACTGAAGAGGAGAAGGCCCAGCAATACGTAGACATACTAGCTGATCTTCCAGAAGATGATGGCACAGCTTTCATTAGTTTCTACACTAAAACAGATAGAGTTGATGGAACATCTGACGACGAAGAGTTGCTAGAGCAAATTCGTAAAGACTTGAAGGCTGCCAGTGAGTTTATGAATGTGGGCGAAGGCAGCATAGAGCACTCCACCACACAGGAAGAAGACTGGATCAACAACTGGAAAAAGTATTTTAAGTCATTTACTTGTGGCGACTTTTACATTAAGCCTACTTGGCAGAAGCGCGAGTCAGAGTATGACAACTACAAAATGATTGAGATAGATCCGGGAACTGCATTTGGAACGGGCAAGCATGACACCACACAGCTTTGTATATTTTGTCTATCGTTGCAAAGATGCTAGATGCTAGCCGCATTGATATGAACGATATAGATGAAGCAGCGGTGCGCGCGTCAAAGGAAAATTTCGAGATGAACCATTTGTCGCTAGATAATGTAAATATTGCGTGCGAAAACGTGATAGATGATGAGGCGGCCAAGGCAAAGTATGAGAAAGAAAAATACGATGTTGTGGTTGCTAACATCCTAGCAGATGTTATAATTCCTATTGCGGGGTTTGTGGACAAATTCCTAAAACCAGGAGCTATTTTTATATCATCTGGAATCATTTACATGAAAGAAGATGATGTGAAAAAGGCAATAGAAGAAAACGGAAACCTAGAGGTGGTTGAAGTAACAAAACAGGGCGATTGGGTTTCAATCGTAGCAAAGAGAAAAGATGTATAGATTTTTTGTAAACGAAAATCAAATAGGAGATGAAAGCATCACTATCGAGGGTAGTGATGTAAATCATATAAAAAATGTGCTTCGCATGAAACAGGGCGAAACCATTTTGGTGTCTGATGGAAACGACAACGAGTATGTTTGCGAGATTGAAGAAATATCAGATACAGTCACAGCAAAGATTGTAGATATGAATAAACAATCGAGAGAACTTCCTATCAAGGTTACTTTGTTCCAGGCGCTTCCAAAGAGCGACAAGATGGAAACAGTTATCCAGAAAATGATTGAACTAGGAGCAGTGGAGATAGTTCCAGTTAAGACTTCTAGATGCATAGTAAAGCTTGATGACAAGAAAGCGACAAAGAAAGTTGCCAGATGGAATGAGATTGCAAAGTCTGCAGCCAAGCAGAGTAAGCGTGGAATTATTCCAACAGTTTCAGATGTAATGACTTACGACCAGGCGCTTGAAAAAGCAAAGGAAATGGATACTATCCTTTTCCCATATGAGGGAGCAGAAGATATAGATCACACTCGTGAAATTTTTGGTAAAATAGATAAGGGTGCGAGCATCGCTATCTTTATAGGCCCGGAAGGCGGCTTCTCCGTGGAAGAAGTCAAAAAGGCAGAAGATGCCAGCGCAAAAGAAATAACACTAGGTAATAGAATCTTAAGAACTGAGACAGCAGGCATGATGATTATGTCAGTTCTTATGTATTTATTTGAGGAATAGAGTCCTCATATATTTAGGCAAAAGGAAAATAAGATGAGTATTTATTTTGACAATGCAGCAACCACAAAGGTCTCAGACAAAGTGGCGAACATAGTGGAAAAAGTAATGAAGGATGACTTTGGAAATCCTTCATCTCTTCATATGGCTGGATTTGACGCAGAAAAATATATAAAAGAAGCTAAGGCAGAGATTGCCAAAATCTTAAAAGCGGACGACAAAGAAATCTTTTTCACATCAGGTGGAACAGAGTCAAATAACTTAGCGCTAATAGGAGCAGCAGATGCGAACAAAAGAGCTGGAAACAAAGTTCTAGTATCTGCAATCGAGCATCCATCGGTAAAGACTACAGCCAAGCACCTAGAAGACTTAGGTTTTGATGTAATCTATCTTCCAGTAGATGAAGAAGGTGTAGTGAAAATGGACGCGCTAAAAGATGCTATGGATGATGACACTATTTTAGTTTCTGTTATGCATGTAAACAACGAGATTGGAAGTATTCAACCAATCGATGAAATAGGAGAATATATCAAGTCAGTTAACCCAAAGGTTGTGTATCACGTAGATGCGATTCAGTCTTTTGGAAAACTGGATGTAAAACCTAAAAATGCAAAAGTAGATTTGCTATCAGTTAGTGGTCACAAGATTCACGGACCTAAGGGAATAGGTTTCTTGTATATTAAGAATGGCACAAAGATTAATCCTATTATCTTTGGCGGAGGCCAGCAGGAGGCTATGAGATCAGGCACTGAAAATGTGCCAGGAATAGCAGGATTAGGGGCAGCGGCAAAGGATGCATATGATAACTTAGATGAAAATGCTAAAAAGCTAACAGAGCTAAAAGATTATTTAATAGATAAATTAAGCGAGATGGATGGCGTGCAAGTTAACAGCAAAAAGGGAACTGATGGAGCGCCACACATTGTAAGCGCAAGCTTCAAAGATGTAGGTTCAGAAGTATTGCTACACGCGCTCGAGGACAAAGGAATCTTTGTCTCAGCCGGAAGTGCTTGCTCGTCTAATAAGCCGGCCATCAGCTACGTGCTTCAAGCGATAAACTTAGATGAAGACTTACTTAAATCAACCATCAGATTTAGCTTTAACGCAGACAACACAAAAGAAGAAATAGATGAGACAGTAGAAGCACTAAACGAACTTCTACCAATACTAAAGAAATACGTGAGGAAATAATGTACAAATCATTTTTAATTAAATACGCTGAGATTGGCGTAAAGGGAAAAAACAGATACATATTTGAAGACCAGCTAGTAAAGAACGCGCAGCGTGCGCTTGATAAAATAGATGGCGACTTTAAGGTGCGTAAAGAGTACGGCCGAATTTATGCTGATGCTAATTCTGACTACGACTTCGACGAAGTAATAGACGCACTCCAACATGTGTTTGGTATCGCTGGCATTTGTCCAATGATGCAGCTAGAACTAGTGGAGTATGACGAACTAGCAAAGGCTGTAGTTGATTTCGTTGATAAGGTTTATGAGAAGAAAGACTTTACTTTCAAGGTGATGTCTAGACGCGCAAACAAAAACTACCCAATGGACTCAATGGAACTAAACATCGAGTTGGGTGGAGCCATCCTAGATGCGTTCCCAGAACTTAAGGTAGACGTTCATAAGCCAGACGTATTTGTAAATGTAGAAATCAGAGAGCAGATAAATATCTACTCGGATATTATAAAAGGCCAGGGAGGACTTCCTGTAGGCACCGCCGGCAAAGGGATGTTACTTTTATCAGGTGGAATCGATTCACCTGTGGCCGGATGGATGGTAGCTAAGCGTGGAGTGAAAGTGGATGCAGTATATTTCCATGCGCCACCATATACTTCGGAGAGGGCGAAACAAAAGGTAGTAGATCTA
>CADBBS010000161.1 GCA_902793045.1 uncultured Lachnospiraceae bacterium | reverse complement strand
ATGAAGAGTATACAGATGGTATGCTATTATGCTCAGAACAAATGCGGCAAGCAAGCAAACCACTATAATCATCTTTGCTATACGGTCTTGCATTTCTTTTCACTCACTATGAGATTTAACAAAGAACCTATGAGGAGAATGACCCATACCCCATCAAAAAGTTCACCTTTCGCATAAATACTAATACACAGTCCGATAGCGGAAAGACATATATCAATTATATTTTCTTTTTTACTGCTTCCTAACAAGAATAGTAATGTTGTCTTAGGACTCGCTATTAGAGAGAAAGCACACCCTATAAAGAATAATATAAACATGACTAACACAATATACATCATTGAAGATTCTGTCGCCTCCATATTATCTATCATAGGAAAAAAGGCATAGAGTGAAAGTCCTATTCTCGGCAGCCAGAAAAGAAACCTGTATAAATACTTTTCACTATCCATAACATAATTATTTTAAGAATTCAGCCTTCCAATAATTAAAACTATAAAGAGCCGTAGCAAGTCCATACATAAGATAATCTTTCTCCTCCCCAGATAATTCATCAGATGCATTAACTACAGTTGCATATTTATTTATTATCATTACCACATCATCAATTTCTGACGGATAAATCGAAAAAATATCAGCAAAAAGAGTCATTACATAATCTACTTTTGAATTGGCATTATCAGTTTCCAATTCTACTGCTAATTGATTAGCCTCATCATAAAACTCATTCCAATCCATTTGAGAAGAAACGTATGTAAAATTGATATCTTCTTCAATATCGTCATAATCCAAAGAACCTCTCATTGATAAGTTTATAGTTTCGCCCACCTGTGCTGAATTTTGCAAAGAAGACAGAATGACATTGTGAAGTTTACCTACATATAAAAAATGATTATCCAAATTCACACTATCAAGAATTTGTTCATCAACATCAATCTGCTCACCTAAACTATTTGGAGTTAACAAATCATTTCCTTTAATATTAAGATTCGATTCCAGTTCATCATAATATTGCTTTATTAAGGGATATGCATTATTAATAAAGTTTATTTGAAAATCTTCAGGAGTACATGCATAAGAACAAGTGCTATGATATGTTCGGGCTGATTTATATGCGCCAAAGCCAACTGCTCCTAAAAATCCTCCAAACGCAGCTCCTGTAATAGGACTTCCTGCAACCAAACCGATTTTACCACCTAATGCCGCACCTGTTCTTCCTCCACAATATGCACCAATCGCATCTTGAAGAGTCACATTTAGCCATCTTGGGATTCCACTGCGCATTGTTGTGTTTTCATTACTAGCCAACAGTTGACAATTTATTAACGATAATTCTTGTACTATTTTCGAATTATTAAATGTGTTTTTTGGACTTTGGACATTGGTATTTATGTCTGCAGAACAGGAAGTAAAAAGCAAGCAAGACATTGACACAAAACAAACTAAACACATTCTAAACTTCTTCATAAGATAAACACTTTAAATTGTTAATAATTGGGTTATAATTAATCTTTGTAGAATTCAAATGATGTAAGGATAGTTGATTCATCAAAAACTATCACTTGGTACATACCACTCTCTCCTTTACTAAAATCATAAACGGCTGGAAGATTTCCTGACAGAATGGTATCAAACAAGACTATTTGTCCTTCATACATTACTTTTACTAATGTGTTCTTTTCTGTCCCATAAATATATAGTTTGTCCTCTTCGTCATTATAATAGGAAGAGTACACAGGTAACACGTCTGGCCAATTATCAGGTCTAATATGTACTACTTCATCTGCTTTACAAACTCCATTACTAATGACATATTCACCAACCATAGGGGTTAGTACTGTCATTAACATTGTCATCATAACTTTTTTCATTTCTCTTTTTCTTTTAGTTTACTTAATTTTTGATTACTTGGATTTTGATTTCCGAGTGCAAAATTAAGAAAGGAGGGCTGAGCTTCCAAACATTTAGCGTTGCAAAACACCCTCGATGTTGCAAGTATAAAATCGGAGATAACAGACTACGGGTCAGCGTGTTGCATTAAATGCAACGCATTTGCAACAGGACTTTTTGCAACACTTGCAACGCTAAAAACTGCAAAAAATGTTGAGATGTTGGGAATTTATTGTACTTTTGCAGTCAAATGCAGAAAAATAAAATGAAACCTTCCGCTTTTTTACTTTTTGCCATACTTTGTTTAACCAGTTGCCAACATAACAATACTTTGCAGCAACTGAAAAACATTGATAGCATTGCTAACCATGGAGAAGACAAAAAAGCAATGACGATGCTTGAAAATATTGCACCTGTGACTCTTGATGACCAGGAGTGTGTTGCATATTATTGGCTTTTGAAGTATCGAACTCAAATCCGATTGCACAAAAAGATTGATTCTGTCGAACCGTTGGAGCAGTCGATTACATACTATAAAAAACATAAAAATAAGGTAAAATTAGCAAGAATATACGGATATAAAGCACATGTCTTACAAGATCTGGGAGACGTAAGAAACGCTTCTTTAGCATTAAAGAATGCTGAAGTATTAATTGCAGACAATCCTGAAGAGAAAGAGTTAGCATTCCATATCTATACAAATTTAGCAAATATCAACTTTAATGCTAAAGAATTAGATCTTGCACTAAAATATAGTAAACTTGCTTTAAAAACAGCCTATCAGTCAAACAACATCTCTAACATTTCCTATGCTTTTATCAATATGTCTTCTGCATATTATTGTATGAATAATAAAGACTCTGCCACATATTATATAAGAAAAAGTGAAAGTCTGATAAAAAAGATTCCAGCAACAGAGCAAGTCGCATTTTATGATAACATTGGTTTATTTTTGATAGAAAAAGACGATACCTCTGCTATGGACTATTTAATGAAAGCATATAAAATCCAGCCCTCCCCCTACACTTACAGAGGTCTTGCCCGTATCTATTATAAAAAAGGAGAACGGGACAAGGCTGTTGAGATGTGGCACAAGGCTCTACAGACAGACAACCTATATCTGA
>CADBBS010000160.1 GCA_902793045.1 uncultured Lachnospiraceae bacterium | reverse complement strand
TCTCCATTTCTTTCTATATAATATATGGCTGTCAATGACAGCCATACAAACTTCCATCTTTATATTATTCGTCGTCTATGCTGTAGACTACGTAACTTAGTTCTCCTTTGTTAGGGGATGTGCTAACTACATCATCTTCGTTGATTTTGCAATTAGTACTGATATATTTAATATCTCCCTCCACCTGAACTTTCATAGGTGTGTATGTAACTAGTATGCAATCTTTCAATTTCTTAATATCTTTAGCTTTTACTGTCTCTTTAGAATGAGGTTTCTTAAATGTCCCTGTTATCTCACATTTATCATTGTTAGATATAGGCCCAATGTAAAAACCGTCCTGTTCAAAACCCGCATAGTTAAGCATATAGTTTTTAAAATCATATGTAGTAACGAAATCCAAAACTAAACTGGCATCCTTTGAATTAGCCTGGAACTTTTCAACAGAACAAGCATCATCCACTGATGAGTATTTGCTCTTGTTAAAATCTGCCACTTCTGTATCAATCTCGTTTTCAAGCTGATCTTCGTTATAGTATTTTTTATCAAATTTTTCGCATGATCCATATTTGATAGCGCCATCGTCTTCCACGTAAATGCCACTATCTCCAGTATTAAGTTCGATATCTCCCATAGGGTTACATCCAACCAACACTACCATCATAGCCATAGACACTAAAAACAGTGCAATTTTTCTCATTTTAAGCTCCTAAAAATGTTTTATACCAATGTTTATTCTATATAAAAATAGTACTTATTTCAATATGATTTTATAAAAAATCTAGCGAATTAAAGTGTTTATCCACACGTTTTTTCACATATGCGCCAATCACATCATCTAGCTGTTTCAAAATATCTTCTTTTACATTGAACGCAAAGAGTTTGTTCATAGATGAAGTAACAATATATTGAAGCGCATAGACTGTAGAAGTCTTAAGTTTTTTATCCTCCGGCAAAGTCTCATGACAATTCTCACATACTAGGCAATCATGCGCTAGATCAAAGTAATCTAAGTTTTCTTTGCTGCCACATTTGCCGCAGGCAAAGACATCAGGGTATTCGCCATTTATTACTAGCATTTTGAATTCGTAAACTCTTCTTATTAGAGTGAGTGGAATTTCGCTCTTTACCAAAGTCTTCATCGCCATGTAGATTAGGTTTAGCATCTCTCCTGCTTCTAGACCTTCTTTGGCGAAATAGTCTGCTAGTTCTAGGAAATACATTCCCATGTACATTTTGTCGGGGTCGGTTAGGTCGTTACTGAAGTAGTCGCTTATCTGGATGTTGTTTATGCTATAAGCATTTCGACCTGGGTAAAGGGAAAATTTGCCAAACGCCATAGGCTGGCTGCCAGCAAGATAAGGGCTGTTAGGTTTTCTTGCGCCACGAGCAAAAGCAGACATCTTGCCAAACTCTTTTGTCAAAATGACTACTCTTTTGTCGTACTCTCCAATAGGCATTGAAGAGAGAACTATTCCCGTTACCTCTACTTTTTCTACCATTACTTATCTGTATATCCGTAGTTCTTCATTAAGAACTCACTGTCTCTCCAGTCTTTCTTTACTTTAACCCATAGTTGAAGATTTACTTTCATCTCCAACTGCTGCTCAATTTCATATCTAGCGTTCGAGCCAATCTTTTTAAGCATCGCGCCTTTCTTTCCTATAATAATGCCCTTGTGTGAATCCTTCTCACAGATGATAGTCGCTTCTATATCCGTGATAGGGCCTTTCTTGGTCTCGCGCTCTTTCATAAGTTCAATAGTAACCGCGATTCCGTGTGGCACTTCTTCGTTTAGGGCGTGAAGTGATTTCTCGCGGATAATCTCCGCCACAATTTGACGCATCGGCTGATCTGTTAGCGTATCCTCATCATAATACATAGGGCCTTCCGGCAAATTGTTTAGAATTTCTTCCACTATTGTATCTACATTTTCTCCACGCATAGCAGATGCTGGGATTATCTCTTTGAAATCAAACGCATCTTTGTAGGCGTTTATTATTTCTGGCACTTCTTCTTTCTTTACCGAGTCAATCTTGTTTATAACAAGGATGACTGGGATGTTAGTGCTCTTTAACTCTTCTATTATGTGCTTATCGCCAGGGCCTAACTTTTTGTCAGGCTCCACTAGCCAAAGAATGACATCGACCTCTTCAAAGGTCTTTTCTGCCACGTTCACCATATACTCACCAAGCTTGTTCTTTGCCTTGTGAATACCAGGTGTATCTAGAAAAACTATCTGACCTTCATCAGATGTGTAGACTGTCTGTATTCTGTTTCTTGTAGTCTGTGGCTTGTTAGATGTGATGGCAACCTTCTGCCCTATGATTTTGTTCATAAGTGTAGACTTTCCTACATTAGGTCTGCCAATCAATGCCACAAAACCTGATTTGAAATTTTCGTTCATAATGTTTCCTTTTTTATGTAAACTAGATGTTTCTAATAGTTTTAAACATATCTTTGTTCTCTTCTATCGCACTCTTCGAACCGATAACACAGATGTTTCCTTTGTCCATAGCTTCTCTGTAGCACTTTCCAAGTTTTCTGATATCTTCAAGCGATGTATGTAGAAGTGCATATCTGTTCTTCTTTCTAGTCTCGTAATCATTTCCTGTAATATACAAAATCAATTCTCTTGTCACTGCTTCGCCAGTAGTTAGTGGTCTATCCACTCCGCTTATCGCACCGATGATAAACTTATAATCAGCGGCATTTAAATATGTGTCGCTAGTAGATTTCAAGTTTGGATCTCTGTATGATGTGAAAATGACATCGCCAAACTTTGAAACTCTATTCATACAACCATACGCTCCGCCTAGCACTCTGACATTATTCCACAAGTATTCTGTTCGCATAATGTTTGTAAGCGTGAAGAATGAACCGTCATAGTCTCCGTCATACTTACCAGCTCTTGCTACGTACTGAACCTGTCCTGGAGTGATAAATGCTTCATTCTTCTGCTCTGGCTCATACTCCCAAGGATCATCGTTTTCTGCTTTGTCAAATAAGTCTTCGACGAAGTCCTTTGATAGTTCTTTTATCTTTTCGAAAGAGTCTTTGCTGCCGCCGTAATTTACAATCACATTACCTTTTACAAAGAGATATTCTAAAGCGCCCTTTAAGTTGGCTGCAAACTCTTCTTTTTTCTCATCGTAGTTTTCAAGTATGTCTGAGACAAAGTCGTAAAAGCCGATACCCATCGCCTCGTCACCCACGAACTCAGTCTTTGAGTAGTAGCTCTGCGCTCTGTTGGCCGCAACTACGTGACCGCTTGTGAGAACAGTCTGGTATGTGGCAGCCTTTGCCTCCTCTAGTAAAACTTTCATTCTATCGTAATCATCAAACTTTGTAGTGTGGATGATTTCTTTTGCGTACTCGAATGGCTTTTCAATTTTGTCGTAGAACATCTTCGCGTGGATTTCTCCAGAGAATAGCATCTCTTCTGTCTTCTCATTTGTGTTAGAAGATGCCATAAAGAAGAACTCGCCCAAGTTTTTGTCAATCTCGGCATTTAAGTCTTTGTAACTGTAGTTTGCTGTATCGAGTGCTCCAAAAAATGTTCTAAACAACGCAATGTAGTTTAGATACTTCTTTGGTATTTCACCAGAATTGCAAATGAAAATCAAATAGCCAATTCCGTTTGTGTTGATATCTGAGTGAAGGAATGTAATTCCATCTTCCTCTGTAATCTCAGCCACAGTTTTCTTTGGCTCAGGATTGATATCTTCTATCTCAAGGATAGGGATAGTCTCTAACTGCTCTTTAGTGGAAGGCTCTTCCTGGTAAGCCTTTAGAGCTTTTGTATCCTCGATTATTTTATTTATTTCTTCGTCACTCATGCTAGCTTTTTTCTTTGCTAGTTTTTCTTTTAGCACATTTTCCTTCTCTGCAGTTAGTCCCTTCTTAGGAACCATTGTAACTAGAGAAGTATGAGTGTTATCTATTAAGTATTCTTTGATTATATTCTCAAAGTAATCAGTTTCTACATCTTGTTTTAGTTCTTCAAATACTCTGTTTGTCTTAAGAGTGGCAAATGGGTCATTCTCATCATAAAGCCATGTACTCATAAGGTTAAGATCAAACATAAGTCCCTTTGGATATGGACCGTAGTCCTGCTCCTTTTCTTCAAACTCGCGCTTGAAAAGATAAGCCTTTAGTACATCCTTTTCTAGACCTTCTTCTACCACTTCTTTTAGTGTGTCGTCTATCACTTTGAGGAATTTTTCTTTGTCTTCCTTCTTCGCATACTTTGCAACAATTGAATAAACAGGCTGACGCACATCATTTTCATATGCTGATGAAATGTCTTTGCCGATACCTGCTTTAATTAGCGCTTCTTTAAGTTTGGCGCCAGGCATTTCCATAAGAGCATATTCTATCGCGTGGATTGCAATATTTAGTTTTACATCATTGCTCTCGCCCACGACAAAGTTCTTTGAATATATATAGTTTTCGTCTTCATTTTCAGCGTCACCTATTGAATATTCGTATTCGAAGTCATTTTCTTTGGCGAAGGCTTTTTGAAGCGGAATGCTAGAATCGATTTCTAGATAGTCGTACTTAGATAGATACTCTTTATCAATCCACTCTAAACGCTCCTTAACATCCATATCTCCGTAAAGATAGATATAGCAGTTTGATGGATGGTAGTATCTTCTATGGAAATCTAGATAGTTTTCATATGTAAGATCTGGGATGTTTAAAGGGTCTCCACCGCTCTCGTTAAAGTATCCATTATCTGGGAATAGAGAAGTTAGAGTAATTCTATCAAGCACTCCATCAGCCGATGAATAAACACCCTTCATCTCGCTGTAAACTATTCCGTTTATCTTGAGTTCATCTTCAGGATTTTCTAGCTCGTAGTGCCAGCCCTCCTGTTTAAAGATGTTTTCTTCCTTATATATGTTTGGATTAAAAACTGCATCCATATAAACGCTCATAAGATTTTTGAAATCTTGAGCGTTAGTACTTGCTACTGGATAGATAGTTTTGTCTGGATAAGTCATTGCATTTAGGAATGTATTGAGTGAACCCTTTGCTAGCTCCATGAACGGATCTTTGATTGGGTATTTCTCTGAACCACAAAGAACTGTGTGCTCGATTATATGTGGCACTCCTGTGCTGTCAGTAACAGGAGTTCTAAAGCCCACGCTAAAGACTTTATTATCATCTTCGTTTTCAAACACTAAAACTCTAGCACCAGTTTTCTTGTGCTTATACAATGTTCCCAGTGAGTCTATCTCATCTATTTTCTCTTTTTTTATTACTTCATATTGTTCCATAATATCTCCAAAAATTTATATTTAACCTTATTCATTTTAACACAATCTAATAATAAATTCTCTACTTTCCCCAAACAAAAAATGACTTAAAGCTCACTTAAAATCGTTCGCTTTCCGTCATTTTTTGTTTTAGACATTTAAGTATTTATTAACTTGTGTTGAAACTAATAAGGCCACTATAATTTTCGCAAGATCTGGAATTATAAATGGAATAACGCAAGCAGAAATTGATGCTGCTAAACCCATATGCATTGGGTTAAACTGCCAAAACCAAATAGTTCCAAAGATGAAACATGCTTTCATTTTATTATCTTTATCTTTAGATAGGTTTTTGAAGATTCCGATTATTATTACGGTAAGGATAAAGCCTAGAATGTATCCACCTGTCATTCCCGTCTCTGTGTTTGGAATGAATTTTACTATTCCAGATGAAAATTCTGAGAACACTGGCACTCCTACTATTCCAAGAAGTATGTATACGACTACCGCTATTGTTCCTCGCTTTAGGCCAAGTACTCCACCTGTCACACAAATAGCAAATGTCTGTAGTGTGAATGGTACAGGGCCTAGTGGGATTGTAATCCATGTACACACAATGATTAGCGCTACAAATATCGCAATCATCGCTAAATCTCTAACTGATAAAAATTTCTTTTCCATATCTTTTCCTCTTTTCTTTGTTTGCCAATGGATATTTTAGTCCTACCACTTTCTATTGTCAACCTTATTTCTATTTAGGCTAACAATTGCCAACGATTAAGTGATGTGCTATACTCTCGCTATGAATGTTAAAGAGCAAGTTTTAAACCAACTAGAAAAGAATAAGGGAGAATACATTTCTGGCGGCAGCCTATCCGAAGAGCTTGGTGTAAGTAGAAATGCTATTTGGAAAGCCATCCAAAGTTTGATTAAGGATGGTTATTTGATTGAGTCTAAATCTAGAAAAGGTTACCTTTTACAAGAAG
>CADBBS010000159.1 GCA_902793045.1 uncultured Lachnospiraceae bacterium | reverse complement strand
AAATTGTGAAAATTCTGTTACCACTTTGTGATACCAAAGGCAATAAAATGCTTTAATAAAAGAATATAATATGATAAAATCGGTTATGTGTGAAATCGGCACATAACCGATTTTAATTTGAAGACAGAGGTGAAAATTATGTTTAAAAAATTACTAGCAATTATGCTTACAGTAGCAGTTGCATTCAGTTTAGTAGGATGTGGCTCAGACGAAGGCAAAATTAAATTAGCTAAATACAAAGGTGTAGTAGTCTATAAAGACGACATCAAAGTAACAGATGCAGACGTTAAGTCAGCTATCGATAATGCTTTGAGCCAGAGCGCTAAAGAGAAGAAAGTTAAAAAGGGTAAAGTTGGCGCTTCAGACAAAGTTAACGTAGATTACAAAGGCCAGATTGATTATAAAGGAAAGAGGGAAGCCTTTGAAGGTGGTACTGCTAAGAAGCAAGATATCGATCTAGCTCAGGATGCGCAGAACTATATTGAAGGTTTCACAAGTTCAATTGTTGGACATAATGTAGGTGACAAGTTCACAGCAAAGATGAAGTTCCCTAAGACTTACACAAACAAGGCAAAGGTTAAGGGTAAAGAAGTTTCACTTGCTGGAAAGCCAGTATGGTTTACTTTCAAGATCAACTCACTTACAAAGAAAGAAACACCAAAGCTTAATGATAAGTTTGTAAAGGAAAATGCTAAGACATTATTCCAGGCTGACAAAGATCTTAAGACTGTAAAAGAACTTAAGAAGTACATCAAGACAGAAATGAGAAAGTATAACATTTCTAACAAGATTATGGGCAAGATTCTTGAGGACTCAAAGGTTACTAAGTACGACGACAAAGAACTCAAGAAAGCTAAGAAGAAACTTACAGATCAACAGTTGGCTCAGTACAGCCAGCAGTTTGGCGGAGAAGTTTCACTTGATGCTTACCTAAAAGCTTGCCAGATGTCAAAGAAGCAGTGGAATAAGCAGTTAACAGAGCAGGCTAAGCAGGTAGTTAAACAGAATATGTTTATCAGAGAAGTTGCTAAGAGAGAAAACTTAACTCTATCTGCTAAGGAATACAAAAAAGAAGCTAGCAAGTATGCTAAGCAGAATGGTATGACTCTAAAAGACTTCGAAAAACAGCAAGGAAAAGATGAAATTGAAATTGGAATTCTTGCTCAAAAAGTTCAAGACTTTATCGTAGACAATGTAAAAGAGAAGAAGGGTTCAGAGCCTACCACTACACCAGCCCCAATGACAACAAAGAAGGCTAAAACAAAGAAAAAATAAACTATAAAAACTCCGAGCATTTGCTCGGAGTTTTTCTTTACTTATAGGTATATTTGTGGTAAATTAGCCTTCGCGGATGGTATTCGAAAGAAACCATACCCTGAAAAGCGAATAGAGATGACGGATTGGCCCAGAGCTTATATCGGAAGAATAAGACTCATTGTCCCGGAAGGAGGGATGCCCATGAAGTTTGGATTTATTGGCGCGGGAAAAGTTGGCTTTTCCCTTGGAAAATATTTCGCTGACCATGATTTAGACGTCGTGGGTTACTACAGCGAAGCAAAACAAGATTCACTAGAAGCAGCAGAATTTACTAATAGTAAAAGTTACGATTCATTAGATGAGTTAGTAGCGGATAGTGATGTTTTATTCTTAACAGTGCCAGACGATTCTTTGGCGGACGTCTGGAATCAGGTAAGTTTAAGTCATTTTACCGATAAGATTATATGTCACACTAGTGGCGTACATTCATCGGAAATCTTTTCAGGGTTAGATAATCATAAGTCTTATGGTTATTCCATCCACCCACTCTGTGCGATTAACGACAAATACAAATCGTACAAGGAGTTATCCAATATTTATTTTACAATCGAGGGCAACAAAGAAAAATTAGACGAGGTGTCTAATCTATTTGTGCGTCTTGGAAACAAAGTAAACCTCATTAAGACAGAGGACAAGGCTAGATATCATTTGGCGGCGGCGGTTGCTAGCAACTTGGTGGTGGGTCTTGTTGATATGGCAGAACGTGTCATTCCGCATGAGGCTTTGGTTCCGATTATGAAAGCCAATATGGATCACATCATAGAAGATGGAACAGTGAATGCTCTTACGGGACCGATTGAGCGAGGAGATGTAACTACAATAAAGAAACATCTGGCAGCTCTTAAGGATAGTGAGATTGATGCTTACAAGTCAGTATCAAAACAGGTTTTGAAAGTAGCAAAGAAAAAGAATCCAGATAGGGATTATTCAAAGATAGAGGAATTGTTGAAGTAGCAGCAAAGGAGACAAAAATGAAAAACACAGTTACAACATTACAGGAACAAAAGAACAACGGAGAAAAAATTTCGATGATCACTTGCTATGATTATTCATCGGCAAAGATTATGGAAGAAGCGGGAGTCAATACAATACTAGTTGGTGACTCGCTTGGAAACGTGATGCTTGGTTACGAGGATACGTTGCAGGTGACGATGGAAGATATGATTCATCACTGTGCGGCGGTATCTCGTGCAGTTAAGGATACTTTCGTAGTTTGTGATATGCCATTTATGTCATATCAAGCTGACGTGAGCGATGCAGTGAGAAACGCTGGTCGACTAGTTCAGGAAGGCCGTGCAAATATGGTTAAGCTAGAGGGCGGCGTGGAAGTTTGCCCACAGATAGAGGCTATCGTAAAAGCATCTATCCCAGTTTGTGCGCACATTGGTCTTACACCACAGTCCATCAATGCCTTTGGCGGATACAAGGTTCAAGGCAGAACTGAGGCCGCTGCAAAGAAGTTGATAGAAGACGCATTTGCCGTGGAAAAAGCAGGCGCATCTATGGTAGTATTAGAGGGCGTGCCAGCCAAACTTGCTAAGATGGTTACAGAAAAATTATCTATTCCAACTATCGGAATAGGCGCCGGCAAAGATACAGACGGACAGGTTTTAGTAATGCAAGATATGCTTAGTAATGCAAGATATGCTTGGAATGTTTAAGGACTTTGTTCCAAAGTTTGTTAAGCAGTTTGCCAATATGGGAGATGTGATGAAAGAGGCATTTGAAAGTTACATCAAAGAGGTGAATGATGGAACATTCCCAGGAGAAGAACATACATACGATATAGACGAAGAAATAATCGAGAAGTTATACTAGGTTTACATAAATAGGAGAGAAAAATGAAGTTAGTAAAAACAATCAATGAAGTAAGAGAACAAGTGAAGGCTTGGAGGAGTGAAGGATTAACTGTTGGACTAGTTCCAACTATGGGATACCTTCACGAAGGACACGGAAGTCTTATCAAGAAGTCCGTGGAGGAAAATGACAGAACTGTAGTTAGTGATTTTGTGAATCCAATGCAGTTTGGACCAAGCGAAGATCTAGAAAGTTATCCAAGAGATATTGAAAAGGATTCAGCATATTGTGAAAGCTTGGGTGCAGATTTGATTTTCAACCCAGAACCTGAGGAAATGTACAATCCTGGATTTAGCACATATGTGGATATGGATGTTTTGACAGAGGAACTCTGCGGACTATCTAGACCAGTTCACTTTAGAGGAGTTTGTACAGTAGTTAACAAGTTGTTTAATATTGTGGCTCCAGACA
>CADBBS010000158.1 GCA_902793045.1 uncultured Lachnospiraceae bacterium | reverse complement strand
GGTTGAGAGCAAATGACCTATATGTTAGAATAGATGTCAGGTATGAATACAGAAATAGTTAAAGTAGATGCAGCAAATATAGACGAAACAGTAATAGAAAAAGCTGCTAATATAATTAAAAATGGTGGATTGGTAGCATTTCCTACTGAGACAGTTTATGGTTTGGGAGCAAACGCATTGGACGCGGATGCTTCTAAAAAAATATATGAGGCAAAGGGGAGACCGAGCGATAATCCACTAATAGCACATATCGCATCATTAGATACGCTAGATGAAATAGTGGAAGATGTGAGCGATGTGGCAAAGAAATTAATAGACAAGTTTTGGCCAGGGCCAATGACTTTAATCTTTAATAAAAAGCCAAATGTGCCAGACAGTACAACTGGAGGGCTTGATACTTTGGCGGTGAGGTTTCCTAGCAACAAGATTGCGATGGAGCTAATCAAAAGTTCAGGAGTCCCTATAGCAGCGCCTAGTGCTAACACATCAGGAAAACCTAGTCCTACAAAGGGTGAGCATGTGATAGAAGATCTAGACGGCAAGGTTGATATGATATTGGACGGCGGCGAAGTAGGGCTTGGGCTTGAATCAACTATCATAGACGTGACAGATAAACCTACTATTCTAAGACCTGGTTTTATAACACAGGAGATGTTGGAAGAGGTAATAGAAGAAGTAGAACTTGATAAAACTCTTTTGGCGAAGCCTACTGAGGATTTTGCGCCAAAGGCGCCCGGTATGAAGTATCGTCACTACGCGCCAAAGACAGATTTGGTTATAGTAAAGGGCGACAAAGAAAAAGTGGCGGAGCGCATTAAAGAAGAGATAGTAAACTTTGACGGTGAAGCAGCGATCATAACGGTGGATGAACACCAAAGTCTTTACGACGGGGTGGATGCTAAAGTTGTTTCATGGGGAAGTTTAGAAAACATGAATGCAATCGCTCATCAAATATTCGATGCGTTAAGACGCGTGGATGATTGGGGCGTTGATATTATTTATTGTGAGGCCTTTGAAGAGAAAGACCTAGGACTAGCAGTAATGAATAGATTAACCAAAGCAGCGGGATATCAAGTGATTGATGTATAGCGAACGGAGGTAACTATGCTAGAATTTAACAGAATCATTTTTATAACTGAAAATGATAATTCGGAGGGTCCCCTGGCGGCCGTACTTTGTAAGAAGTGGTTGCCATTAGAAAAGATAGAAGTGGACTCTAGGGGACTAGCGGTTGTGTTTGAGGAACCTATGAATCCAAAGACAGTGGCCGTGGCAGAGTCAAATGACTTTGAGATTGAGCACACATCTAAGCAGTTGCAGGATGACGACTTTGGACAGGACGTGTTAGCACTAGTTTTGGACGAAGCCAAAAAGCAGACGGTGTACGATGAGTACCCATCGGCGGTGAATGTGTATACTATTACAGAGTACGTGAACGAGGCTGGAAGTATTTTGAATCCTGACGGAGGAGATTTATCAGATTACGCACAGCTATACGACGCTGTAAATGAAGCCACAAAAAAAGTGGCATATAAACTACGAGAAAGCAAATTTCAGGAGGATTAAAAAATGGGGAAAGTAGTAGTAATGGATCATCCATTGATTCAACACAAGATTGGAATTATCAGAAGAAAAGAAGTAGGAACAAAAGATTTTAGACAGCTTATTGGTGAGATCGGAAACCTTATCACTTACGAAGCTACAAGATATCTAGATTTGGACGAGATTGAGATAGAGACACCTATCTGCAAGACAAAAGTTAAGGAGTTAAGCGGAAAGAAGCTAGCTATCATCCCTATTCTTAGAGCGGGACTTGGTATGGTAGAAGGAATGCTATCGCTTGTTCCTTCAGCTAGAGTTGGACATATTGGTTTATACAGAGACCCAGTGACAGCAGAACCACACGAGTATTACTGCAAGATACCAGCAGACTGTGATAAGAGAGATGTATTTGTAGTAGACCCAATGCTTGCTACAGGCGGATCTGCAGTAGCAGCTATTCAGATGCTTAAAGATAAAGGCGTTAAGAAAATTATTATGATGTGCATTATTGCTGCACCTGAAGGTGTCAAGGCGATAACAGATGCTCACCCAGACGTAGATATTTATATTGGCGCGCTAGACGAGAAGTTGAACGAGAAGAAATATATCGTTCCTGGTCTTGGTGATGCAGGTGATAGAATATTCGGTACTAAGTAATTAGGAGAAAACAATGAGCGAGAAAAGACAAGATTACATATCTTGGGATGAATATTTTATGGGCATAGCAAAGCTATCAGCTCTTCGTTCAAAAGATCCAAACACTCAGGTGGGTGCTTGTATTGTGAGTGAGGACAATAAGATTTTGTCTATGGGATACAACGGAATGCCAATAGGCTGTGATGACGATGAATTCCCATGGAACAGAGATAGCGAAGATCCATACGATAACAAATATTATTACTCTACACATAGCGAACTAAACGCGATTCTAAACTACCGCGGTGGAAGTTTAGAGGGCGCCAAAATCTATGTGACACTATTCCCATGTAATGAATGTGCGAAAGCAATCATTCAGTGCGGAATAAAGAAAGTTATCTTTGACGATAACAAGTATGAGGACACTTCTTCGGTGAAGGCTTCAAAGAGAATGTTTGAGGCATCAGGAGTGGAAGTGGTTCAGTATAGTAGGAGTAATGAAAAAATTGAAATAGATTTATAAACAACAATAAACCAAATAAAAAACCTCGGAAAGTAAATCCGAGGTTTTGTTTATATCGCATAAAATATAATCGCAAAGAACTGAAGTATACTTCCTGCGAGAATGAAGAGGTGGAACACTGAGTGTATCCACTTTTTCTTTTTGCCCACTACATATAAAACAGATCCTAGTGTGTAAGCAACCCCGCCTGTTATTAGAAATACTAGGCCGCCAGTTCCCACAGAGTCATATGTTTGTTTTATAAAGAATACGATAACCCATCCCATTACTACGTAACAAACCAAAGAAAATTTTTCAAACTTCTTCAAGTCGATAGCGGTGAGTGTTCCAGCAATTATTGCACATCCCCAA
>CADBBS010000157.1 GCA_902793045.1 uncultured Lachnospiraceae bacterium | reverse complement strand
CAGTATGGACTCAGTGTCTGATCGTGATTACTTAATTGAATTCTTGAGCGATCTTTCAATTACTATGATGCACCTCTCTCGCTTCTGCGAAGAAATTTGCATCTGGAATTCAAACGAATATCGCTTTGTAAATATTGATGACTCATACAGCACGGGTTCAAGTATTATGCCACAAAAGAAAAACCCAGATATTGCTGAGTTGATTCGTGGAAAGACTGGACGAGTATATGGCGCTTTGATGTCACTACTTACAACTATGAAGTCACTTCCACTTGCATACAACAAAGATATGCAGGAAGACAAAGAATTGGCATTTGATGCTATTGATACCGTCAAAGGATGCGTTGTTCTATTCACTGGAATGATTGATACAATGACATTCAACAAAGACAATATGGAAAACAGCACAAAGATGGGATTCACTAACGCTACCGATGCTGCTGACTACTTAGTTAACAAAGGAGTCCCATTTAGGGACGCTCATGGTATTGTTGGCGAATTGGTATTGTTCTGTGAAAAGAATAATAAATCACTAGACGATATGACATTAGATGAGTACAAAGCTATAAGCGATGTATTTGAAGATGATATATTTGATGCTATTAGTTTGGAAACTTGTGTTAACAAACGACTAACTCTTGGAGCTCCAAGCCCAGAGTCCATGCAAAGAGTTATTGCAATCTATAAAGAGTTTTTAAAGTAAGTTCTAATACAAAAGAAAAACGGTAAGGGTCTCACTAACAATCGTTCGTACCCTTACCGTTTTTCTTTTGCTTAAGTATTATATTAAAAACTCTATGGATTACAGCCTTTACATGGACTGTAACCTTGTTTGATCAATGTCTTTCTGCTTCCGTGAAACTTAATCTGATTATAACTCTTAATCCTCTTTACATATCCGCAACTTGGATAATGGAACTTGCGAGTGTTCTTACTAATTATGTATATTCCGCTCTTACCCTTCTTCGCCTTTTTATTGTAATACTTCTTTTTATAAGTTTTCTTTGAACTATAACCGCCTGATATCTTGCCTTTTCCTTTACTAGTTCCGGTTTTATAGTTAATCTTTACTCCAGGTTGAACATTATAGCAATAAACATTAAAACTGCATGATTTTCCTTTATCTTCCACGGAGTAAGCTTCCATCTGAACTCCGCTTGCCACTAAGTTCTTTCCTTTATAGATTGGGCGAACTCTGTACATTACATGCTTGTTTAAATATTTAACGCAGTTTGCCACTTCATCTTCAAAAGGAAGCATTCCATCAACATTCATATATCTAGTTCCAGTTATCAGGTTCTTTGCATTTGCATTCTGACCAGTCAACTGATGACCAATCAAGTGACATCTGTTATACAAATATCTACCTGCAACATTTGCATATCTATATGTATGCCATCCAGACGGATAAACTGAACTGATAGATGTCCTCTTTCTTTTTGGCATTATGTCTCTTCCGATAGATGCTATCGCAACACCACATCTACCAAGACTATCTAACTTACTAAACTTCTGATAAGACTTTCTCTTAATTTCCTTTTTGGTAAAAGTTGGTTTGTTTCCATTAACTCTTACATATGGGGCTTTTACAATCTTATACTTTGGAATGTCTTTAAGTTTTAGTTTCTTAGATTCATATTTAACTTTTACCTTATGGTTTGTAACTATTTTTGCTTTTGTCGGAGCCACTGTGGTTGGCTGAACTGTTTCGCTCTCTTGCATTGTTGTTTCAAAACTAGGCAATTCAGTCTCTGAAGACATACTAATATCTACAGTATTATTAACTGTAGTTTGTTCAGTTGTTTTATCGATTTCATCAAGAGAACATCCCGACAAAGATAAAAACATACACAATATTAAAACTGTACTTAAACCCTTCTTCATATTTCCACTCCAAAAACTAATAGTATTATACAATAAAAGGACTGTCGTATGACAGTCCTTTATCATTAAATTATTATAATTATTTTACAACTCTAACCTTCAATCAACTATGATATAGCCGTAGTCGCCTCTCTTAGCGCATTCAGCATCATCACTACCAAGAGCAGTTTTGATGTCTGCACATTCGATACCTTTGAATGCAACAGCCACTCTAGCCTTTGTAGCTTCACCCTTGTTCACTTTAGGGAAGTTAACTGAGTTAACAATGTTTCCGTTTTCTACAAAGTCCATAATCTGCTTAACTGCCATAATTGCACAGTTGTCTTCAGATTCTGCTGTTGAAGCACCAAGGTGAGGGAATGCAATAACACCCTCTGTGTTTGCGCTTGCATAGTTAGGGAAGTCAGTAACATACTTCTTAACTTTTCCTGATGCTAGAGCCTCTTTCATATCAGCGTCTGATACTAGAAGATCTCTTGCGTAGTTAAGAATTACTACTCCGTCTTTCATCTTAGCGATAGTGTCTTTGTTAATCATTTCTTTTGTGTCATCTAGTAGAGGCACGTGAATTGAAATGAAATCTGATACTGCGTAAACATCGTCGTTTGTATCAACAATCTTTACTTTATCATCAAGCATTGCCTTTCCTTCTTCAGATAGGAATGGGTCAACACCCACAACATCCATACCAAGTGCAACTGCTGAGTTAGCAACTAATCTTCCTATAGCACCAAGACCAATAATACCAAGTGTTTTACCTAGGATTTCACCACCGGCAAACTGCTTCTTAGCTTTCTCCATAGACTTGTTGATATTCTCATCATCTTTGTTTTCTTTTACCCAAGTGTTACCACCGATAACATCTCTTGAAGCAAGTAGCATTCCGCAAAGAACTAATTCTTTAACACCATTTGCGTTAGCACCAGGTGTGTTGAAAACTACAATACCTTTGTCGGCACATTTGTCTAGAGGGATGTTGTTTACACCAGCACCAGCTCTAGCAACTGCTACTAAACTCTCTGGTAAATCTAAATCGTGCATAGCTGCACTTCTAACTAATGCCACATCAGCTTCGTCGAAGTTTTCAGTAGCTTCGTAATTGTCTGTAAAGTTTCCTAATCCAAGAGGTGAAATAGGATTTAAGCAATTATATTTAATCATTATTTATTCTCCTCCTCAAACTTCTTCATAAATTCAACTAGTGCTTCTACACCTTCGATAGGCATAGCGTTGTAGATACTAGCTCTCATACCACCAACTGTTCTATGGCCTTTTAGGTTTTCAAAACCAGCTGCTTTTGCTTCTTTTACAAACTTAGCATCTAGTTCTTCGTCGCCTGTTACAAAAGGAACATTCATAAGAGATCTATCTTCTGGCACTACTGTACCTTTGAACATTTCACTCTGGTCTAAGAAATCATATAGAATCTTAGCTTTCTTTTCGTTTCTTTCTTTCATAGCGTCTAAGCCGCCCATTTTCTTAAGCCACTTGAAGACTTTGCCACACATGTAGATTGTATAACATGGAGGTGTGTTATAAAGTGAACCAGCGTCAGCCTGTGTTTTGTATGCAAGCATTGTTGGAACACACTTGTCAACTTCCTCAGGAATCAAATCTTCTCTAATGATTACAATAGCCATACCAGCTGGTCCGATGTTCTTCTGAACACCACCGTAGATGATGCCGTACTTTTCAACATCAACTGGCTCTGACAAGAAACATGATGAAACATCAGATACTAGGATGTGACCCTTTGTATTTGGAAGTGTTTTATACTTTGTTCCGTAAATTGTATTGTTTTCACAGATATATACATAATCAGCATCTTCTGGAATATCCAAATCGCTACAATCTGGAATGTAAGAAAATGTCTTATCTTCTGATGATGCCACTCTAACTACATCAATATATTTCTCTGCTTCCTGTGCTGCTTTCTTAGCCCACTGACCAGTTACGATATATGCAGCTTTCCCATTCTTCTTCAAGTTCATTGGAATAGCTGAAAACTGTGTGGATGCACCACCTTGTAGGAATAATACTTTGTAGTTGTCTGGGATGTTCATTAGTTCTCTTAAATCTGCTTCCGCATCATCAATAATCTGCTGGAATGCAGGAGATCTATGACTCATCTCCATAACACTCATACCAGTTCCCTGGTAATCTAGCATTTCATTTGCTGCTTCTTCTAATACCTCTTCCGGTAACACTGCCGGACCTGCTGAAAAATTGTATACTCTGCTCATTTTATATTTCCTCCAATATTTTTATTTCTTAAGCATCTAAATCATCTGCGTCGAATACATCCATAATAGGCTTTCCTGCTGGAACCATTGGGAATACTTTGTCGTCCTTGTGGATGTCACATTCGATAACGCATGGAATGTTAAGTTCTATTGCATCTTTGATGGCATCTCTAAACTCATCAATAGTTGTTACTTTGTAAGCTTTTGCCCCTAGTCCTTCAGATACCTTTACGAAATCAACCTCGTCGTCTAGCACTGTTGCTGAGTATCTTTCGCCGTAGAACAATGTCTGCCACTGACGAACCATACCAAGAACGTGGTTGTTTATAACTACCTGAATGATTGGGATGTTGTATCTAGTAGCTGTAGCGATTTCGTTCATGTTCATTCTGAAACATCCGTCACCTGCTATATTGATACATACTTTGTCCTTGTTGCCCATCTTTGAACCGATACATGCGCCAACACCGTAACCCATTGTTCCTAGACCACCTGAAGTGATAAGTTGTCTAGACTCTTTAAAGTAATAATACTGTGCTGCCCACATCTGATGCTGTCCAACGTCTGTAGTGATAATAGCATCACCTTTTGTCTCCTCATAAATTGCATCAATGATAGATGGACCAGTTAATGCTCCTCTGTCTACTGGCAATGGATATTTTTCTTTAAGAGCTTCTATCTCTTTAACCCAGTCAGAGTTGTCTTGCTTATTAACTGCTTTATTTAGGCGAGTCATAACTTCTTTAACATCGCCAATAATGCTAGCGTCAGCCTTTACGTTTTTGTTAATCTCAGAAGGATCAACATCGATATGAACTATGCTAGCGTTTGTAGCAAACTTCTTTGCATTACCAGTAACACGATCACTAAATCTAGCACCGATAACGATAAGCAAATCACTATCACTTACGCCGTAGTTAGATGTCTTTGTACCGTGCATACCAATCATGCCAGTGTAAAGTGGATT
>CADBBS010000156.1 GCA_902793045.1 uncultured Lachnospiraceae bacterium | reverse complement strand
TCTATTCTGATTACATCCGTAATGCCGATTAGTTTTTCAATCTCTTTAACTGCACCAACAGTTCTCTTTTCTTCTCTTCTGTATCGTTCTTTATTTTGTTTTAGTAAGTTGGCAGCATTTTTCTTTGCAAGCTCAACTAACTTCTCTTTCTTGCCTTTCTTTGGATTTGCAATCTGAACAGTGTAGTTTAGATTTCTTGATAGCATCTTGCTTATAAGTTCAGGCTCATCCACTTCCTCCTGCACCAAAATCTGATGAGGAATGAAAGGAGTTCCAATATAATACTGCTTAATAAAGTTTGTAAGTATTTCTTTGCCGTCGTTTTCATCTGTCTTCATATAGAAGTTTTCTCTGCCAATCAACTTTCCATTTCGCACAAAGAAAACAACGACCACTGCTTCACCTTCTTCGTAGGCGTAGGCAATAATATCTCTGTCCTCAAACTTGTGAGTGACAATCTTCTGATTTCCTGCCACATGGTTTATGCTGGCAATCAAATCTCTATATTCTTTGGCGGCCTCGAAGTCTTGGTTGTTTGAAGCCTCCATCATTTTCTCTTCTAACTCGTCGCGCACTTCAGTAAACTTGCCATCGAGAAAGGCCATAGCATCTTCCACATGTTTTAAGTAGTCTTCTTTTGTAATCATTCCCTGGCATGCGCCGTCGCACTGACCTATATGATAGTAAAGACAAGGTCTACCGTTTGGTTTTGCTTTTCCGTCTTCTCCTGCCTCTAATGATTTGTTGCAGTTTCTAATTTTGTACATCTTTTGGAGTAGTTCGATGGTATCCCTAACTGCCAAACCACTAGTGAAAGGACCGTAGTATTTGTTCTTGTCCTTTTTCATTTTTCTAGAGAGTTTGATTTTAGGAAAGTCCTCGCCCAAAGTTACCTGAATGTATGGATAAGTCTTGTCATCCATAAGCATAGTGTTGTACTTTGGTCTGTACTCTTTTATAAGATTACATTCTAAAATGAGAGCCTCCAGCTCAGAGTCAGTGATTATATATTCGAAGGCATCAACATTTGAAACCATCGATTTAATCTTTTGACTGTGACGGGCTCCCGCTCTAAAGTACGAGCTGACTCGGCGTTTAAGATTGATAGCCTTTCCCACGTAGATAACATCTGCATGAGAGTTTTTCATCAAATAAACGCCCGGAGTCTGCGGTACTTTTTTCAGTTCTTCCTTTATATCAAAACTACTCATATTTAAGTTTATTCTGTCTCATCTTCGCTAGCCTCTATACTGTTCTCCATCTCTTCTTTTCTATCATCCAAATGGAAAATGTCCATAAACTCTTTTCCAGTGATAGTTTCTTTCTCGAATAGATACTCAGCAATCTTATCAAGTTTGTCTCTATTATCAGTTAAAAGTTTCTTAGCATCTTTGTATCTCTCTGCTAGAAGTTTCTTGACTTCCTCTTCTATCTCTGTAGCAGTCTTGTCACTGCAATTCATTCTAGTATTTCTTCCAAGATATGGATCTTCTATCTGCTCAAGGCTCATTAGTCCAAACTTCTCAGACATTCCATACTGAGCAATCATAGAACGAGCTGTCTCTGTGGCTTTTTCCATATCGTTAGACGCACCAGTTGTGATTGAGTTAAATACAATCTCCTCTGCTGCACGACCGGCTAGAAGCATTACTAACTTAGCATCCAACTCATCCTTGCTCATCAAGAACTTCTCTTCCTCAGGAGCAGCTATAACATAGCCAAGTGAACCCATAGTACGAGGAATGATTGTAATCTTTTGAACTGGCTCTGCGTCTTTCTGAAGAGCAGAAACAAGAGCGTGTCCAACTTCGTGGTAAGCCACAATTTTCTTCTCTTCCTTGCTTAGGATTCTGTCTTTCTTTTCTTTACCAGCAATAACTACTTCTACAGCTTCCATCAAGTCGTCCTGTGAAATAGCCTTGCGTCCCTGCTTAACTGCATTGATAGCAGCCTCATTCACCATGTTTGCCAAATCAGAACCAACAGCACCTGAAGTAATATTGGCAATTGCTTCTAAATCTACTGTCTCATCTAGTTTCACGTTTCTAGAGTGAACTTTCAAAGTATCTATACGACCTTTAAGGTCTGGTGTATCAACAATAATTCTTCTATCAAAACGACCTGGTCTAAGTAGCGCTGGATCTAGCACTTCTGGTCTGTTTGTGGCAGCTAGAATCAAGATTCCCTTTGTCGGATCAAATCCATCCATCTCAGCAAGTAACGCGTTAAGAGTCTGTTCTCTCTCATCGTTTCCTCCGCCAAATCTAGAATCTCTGCTCTTACCGATGGCATCAATCTCATCGATAAAGATAATACATGGTGCCTGTTGCTCTGCCTGCTTAAACAAATCACGAACACGAGATGCACCTACACCTACAAACATCTCGACAAAGTCTGAACCACTTAGCGAGAAGAATGGTACGTGCGCTTCGCCGGCCACGGCTCTAGCAAGAAGTGTCTTACCAGTACCTGGAGGACCTACCAACAATCCACCCTTAGGTAACTTTGCACCAATCTCAGTGTACTTTCTAGGATTATGCAAGAAGTCTACCAACTCTGCCACTGACTCTTTTGCTTCCTTCTGACCAGCTACATCCTTAAATGTAACTCCTGTGTCTTTTTGCACATATACTTTGGCGTTTGATTTGCCCACACCAAAGATTCCTCCACCTCCGCCGCCTTGACGACGCATAATCATAGAGAATAGGAACCAGAAGAACACCAAAGGTAAAATCCAAGTGAGCAAGAATTCTATTATTGCGCCTGATGTACTAGCCTGCGCACCCTTAAATCTAACACCTTTGTATGTAGTCTTTAGTTCAGTAATAATATCTGGATCTTTAATATCCGTAGTCCAATAAGTTACTTTAACTATCTCATTATTCTTTGACTCAGGAGTGATGACAATTTTGTCTCCGTCAAAGACAACTTCTTTCACTACTCCTTGATCCAATAATGAAACGAACTCATTATATGATATTTCTTTTTTTGTTATTGAATCATAGAAGAAAGATGTAAGCACTGTAAATAGAATTGCTGCACCAAGAGCAATTGCTATAAGTATTATTTTTCTTTTTCTCTCTTCCGGATCCGGTTTTCTATTTTGATTATTACTCATTTTCT
>CADBBS010000155.1 GCA_902793045.1 uncultured Lachnospiraceae bacterium | reverse complement strand
GGTGGCAAGAATGCCATAGTATCACCTGTCAAAAACTCAAACTCAGTGTTGGCAGTAGAACCAGCTATTACAGAAGAGTAGAAGTAACCACTCACTGTGTCTTTGGCGCCAGCCATCAAACTCTTTGTATATGGCATGTAATCAATATTTGTTTTTAAATTTCCCAAAACGCCGATATCAGAAAAACACTCATTCATAATAACAACAATATTTGCATTCTTTGTTGCAGTATTAAATGTCTTTGTATCGGGCGCGGTCTTTGAAATGGTAGAAGTCTTCCAGATGGAATCATCTTTGTTATCGTTAAGGATCTTTTCTGCTTTCTCATTAGAGTAATCATCTGGCTTATCAACATTCATATATTGAATAGTAGATACAAAACATAATACAAGCCCGTCGTCCTTAGCCATAACTGCTCCGGTAAAGAGAGTAGTATTAAATGCAGGTATAATCTTTCTAATGTCCTGTCTTGAAACAAAACTACCAATGCCAACCATTAAACAAACACACAAGATGGCTGGAATCACGCGAACTAAAATCTTTGAATATGTTTTTTTCATACTAGGGAGTTTGAACTTGAAAAATCCATTCAAGACCCCGAGTATGACTGCAAGACCTGCTATCACAAAAACCTGATACGTAGGCATATAAGTATAAGTACCGCCCACGGCAAAGGCAGTCTTTAGGGCTTTAAAGTCTGAAGCCGTGATAGGTGCGTTTCTAAAGTCCATAATATAGTAGTTGGCGAGGCCGATAATAAAAGAAACTGCAATCGTAATAAATGATGCAATGTTAGATCTACCAATTAACGCATAAAGTAGACCCCAAAATCCGTAGAATAGTAGCAAATTCAAAATAATCAATAGCGGATCAATAGTTGCAAACGGGTTGCAAGTCAATATTCCGTTTGATTTATATCTCCAAATATACTCTGTAATAACAAAGCATAGGAATGGAGTAAGAATAGGCACTAAATACTTTGGAATCTTTAATAAGAGTTCTTTATTAATCTTTTTTTCTTGTACTTCTGGTTGTTTTACAAGTTCATCCATTGTTTACCTCGCTAGTGAAAATTATAGCATAAATGGGCATTTTGTTAGCGAAAAACATTGTTATTTTTTTATCAGATATTCATTGACTATACTTATGAATAAATGTTATTATAGATGAAAATCGCTATTTTTATAGAGAGGTTTTAGATATGAAAAAACTAGTATTAGTTACTTCGCCACCAGCTTGTGGAAAGACATTTGTTACAAAGAAGTTGGCAAAGGCTATGAAGAACTGCGTATACCTTGATAAGGATTCACTTATTGTTTTGTCGAAGCAGATTTTCAAGGTAGGACACGAAGAATATAATAGAAGTTCTGATTTCTTCGAGAGAGAAATTAGAGATTACGAGTATGACTGTATCATGGAAATTGCTATGGATGCTTTAGAGTACAACGATACAGTATTTATAAACGCACCATTTACTAGAGAGGTTAGAACAAAGGGATATATGAAAAACCTTCGTCGTGAGCTTCTTAGAAAGAAGGGTGCTGAGTTGGTAGTAGTATGGGTTAAGTGTGACGTTGAAGTCTGCAAGGCTCGTATGATTAAGAGAAACTCTGACAGAGATACTTGGAAGTTAGAACACTGGGATGAATACATAGCAGGACAAGACTTCTCATTGCCAGAAGGTATTAAGAACCTTTTTGTTTTTGATAACTCATCAGAGGATAAGCTTTGGGATTCCATCCATAAAGCAGAAGAGTATTTAAATAATTTGAAATAACAAAAAAGGCTACCGAATGGTGGCCTTTATTTTTAGAAGGAGACTAAGATGAAAGTAAGAACAAGATTTGCACCAAGTCCAACAGGAAAAATGCATGTGGGAAATTTGCGTACAGCGCTTTACGAGTTTTTGATTGCAAAGCACGCTGGCGGAGATTTCGTACTTAGAATAGAAGATACTGACCGCGAGAGATACGTGGAAGGTGCTGTTGATATCATTTACAACACACTAGATCAGACTGGCTTAAAGCACGATGAAGGCCCGGACAAAGACGGCGGCTTCGGTCCATATATCCAGAGCGAGCGCCAGGCATCAGGCCTTTACCTAGAGTATGCTAAAAAACTTGTGGAATCAGGCGATGCTTATTATTGCTTCTGCGACAAAGAACGTCTAGAGTCTCTAAAGACTACAGTAAGCGATGATGGAAAAGAGATTACAGTATATGACAAGCATTGTTTGTCTTTGACGCCGGAGGAGGTGCAAGCAAACTTAGATGCTGGAAAGCCATATGTAATTAGAATAAATATGCCAACAGAAGGTACGACTACATTTGTCGATGACTTGTACGGTGAAATCACTGTTGAGAACAAAGAGTTGGATGATATGATTTTGATTAAGTCTGACGGATATCCAACATACAACTTTGCAAACGTGGTAGATGATCATCTTCAGGAAATCACTCACGTGGTAAGAGGAAACGAATATATTTCATCCTCGCCAAAGTACCAGAGATTATACGAGGCATTTGGCTGGGAAGTTCCAAAGTATGTGCATCTTCCATTAATCACAGATGAGGAGCACAAGAAACTTTCAAAGCGTAGTGGACATTCTTCATACGAAGAGTTAGTAGAGCAAGGTTTCCTACCAGAGGCTATCGTAAATTACATTGCGCTACTTGGTTGGAGCCCAGAGGATAACAGAGAAATCTTTACTCTAGATGAGCTAATTGAAAACTTTGATTACTTAAAGATTAACAAGAGTCCATCAGTGTTTGATATAAACAAACTTAAATGGATGAACGGTGAGTACATCAAAGCAATGGACAACGAAAAATTCTATGAGATGGCGCTTCCATATGTGAAAGAAGTGATCACTAAAGACTTGGATTTAAATATGATTATGGATATGGTAAAAACTCGTATCGAGCTTTTCCCAGAGATTCCAGAGATGATAGACTTCTTTACTCGGTAGATGGTCTACACGATTTGGTGTTTGAGTATATTGCAAAGAAAGAGTGCAAGAACGGACAGGCTTTATGGCCACTTCGTACTGCAGTTTCTGGAAAGCAGATGACACCGGCTGGAGCATTCGAGATTATGAATGTAATAGGAAAAGACGAGACAATCAAGAGAATCAAAATCGGAATTGAAAAATTAAAAAATGCATAAAAACATAAAGAGCTAACATTTGTTGGCTCTTTTATTTTGCCCTTTATTTTTGTATAATAGACCTAGTGAAATGAACGGAGGTAAAAGATATGTTAATTGGACTTGGAACTGGTGCAATAGTAGGAATTGTTATAGCGGTTATCGTTTTTTTAATTCTTATATGGCTTGCATCAACTTATAATGGATTGGTTAGAAAGAGAAACACTTGTGAAGAGGCATTCTCCACTATGGATGTATATCTAAAGAAGAGATTTGACCTTATTCCTAACCTTGTTTCTACAGTTAAAGGATATGCTAAGCATGAGTCTGAGACTTTGGAAAAAGTTATCGCTGCTAGAAATTCTGGTGCTACTCAGACAGTGGAAGAGAGAATGCAAGACGAAAACCAGATTACTGGAGCGCTTCGTCAAATCTTCGCACTTAGTGAGAACTATCCAGATCTTAAAGCTAACCAGAACTTCCTAGATTTACAGGGACAGCTTAAATCTATAGAAGCGGACATTGCTAATGCTAGAAAGTATTACAATGGCGCTGTTAAAGCATTCAACAATGCATGTGAGCAGGTTCCTTCAAACATCGTAGCAAATATGTTCCACTTCGAGAGAAAACCTATGTTTGAGGTTAAAGAGGAAGCTGAACGCGAAAATGTAAAGGTGGAATTTTAATGAGAAAAGTTAAGAGTTTATTCTTAATAGGCACAGTCTTTGTATTGTGCCTATTCTCATTTGTGATTGTAGGCGCAGATGAGGGTGGATATAGAATAGA
>CADBBS010000154.1 GCA_902793045.1 uncultured Lachnospiraceae bacterium | reverse complement strand
AATAGTCTTGTCTTGCTTTTCTACGCCAAAGTTATCTTCTTTATCCAAATCATTTAAATACTTAGCAACAAAGTCGTTGTTTAAGTCAATATTAATAAAACCAGGATTAATGGCTTCCACTTTAGAAAACATTTCGTTGTCTTTGACGAAGTCCACTATATCTTCTGCTCAGTTATTAACTCAAGTACCTTTTTCATTTATAATTCAACTCCATTTTTCTTAAGTAGTTCTTTTGCTGTATCCACAGAATCCACACCAGTCTTATTTTTGATAGGCGCGAACTCTTTTTCTCTTACCACTTCGTAAGCCAAGCAGTTATCCATATCGTGGATCATATCGAGAACCAAAGTTTCAAACTTATAACCATTCTCAGTCTCTGGCTTAACAGCATTTCCATTCTCATCTAAGCACTCAATCTTTTTCTTAACTACGTGAGTAGATAGATTATTGTGCATATTCTCTTCTAACGCCTTAATTGAGAATAAATAATTTAGAATTACTCCATCTTTATATGCAAGACTGCCGTCCGGCAAAGTCTCATATCTCATTTCTTCTGTCAATTCATAGTACTCAACAATAGATGGCTTTCCATCTTCTAGACAAAGCACGCCCACCTTTTCTTCAGGCGCTGCCTTCGATACAACCTTTGACGCAGAAACATATCCACCGTCTAACATTGCGCCAACAAACAATGGATCAACCATTCTCTGGCATACGTTGTCCACGGCAAAGAGGTTGATATACTCAATACCTTTTGCCTTAGCCTCATCTAACAAGCCTGCCTTGTTAAATGAAATAAACCAACCGCCATTTCCATTAGGTGATGTAGAAATTCTATCTTTTCTCTCAAGGTAAATCTTGCCATTGAAATCACACGCTGGAGCCATCTCCTGCTTAAAGAATTTCACATAGTCCTTGTTGTATCCAAAGTAGTTCTTTTCTTCAAAGAATTCTCTAGTGTCTTTGTCGTTCTTTTCACTTGTCATAATGTAAAGCGGAACCCAAACGCCTACTTCGTCCACTACATCCATAAGGTTTCTAATAAGCATTTCAAAGATAAATACATCTTTAGTCTCGCCAATGTTGTACATTCCCTTTGGCTTGTCAGAACCAAGTCTAGTTCCCATACCACCAGCCAAAAGTAGCGCAGCCACTTTTCCTTCTTTAATAGCCTCTACGCCTTTTGCACGAAACTTATCTGCATTTTCTTCTATTTCTTTAATAGACACTTCAGCATCCAGCGGTGTAATAACACCTCTCTCATCCGGAGCATCTGCATTTTCAATTAGTTTAATCAAATCAAAATCAATCTCTGAGATTTGCTCAAGCAAATGCTCTTTTTGATCATCATTTAGCTCGTCAAAGTACTCTAACAAATGACTTTGATTATTCTTCTCTAATAATTCTTTTGCTTCGTTATAATTCATTTCTAACCTCTCAAGATGTATTATTTCATCCCTAATATAATAATTTGTTTTAAGCGTTTATGCAAGGTCTATTGTTCTTTCAAACTTGCTTGTTTTATAGTTGTTTAAGCTTGCAAAGAACGTCTATCATACTCTGATATCTCTGATTTGGATTTCTTCTTGTACACTTCTTTATTATTCTTTTTAATTTAAACCCAAGTCTTTTAGACAAAACACCGTCCACATACACTTTTCCAGTTTTTAAGTAGTAAAGCGTCGTTCCAATTCCATATACATCTGTTCTAGTATCCGTATTATAAATAGAATAACCCTTGCTATCACCAAACTGCTCTGGCGCTGCAAATCCTCTACTGCCAAATGCCCTCTCACTTAACTCAATTTCTTTTGAGTATCGCTTTGCAATTCCAAAGTCCACTAGTTTAACTATTCCATTTTCATCCATCACAATATTGGATGGTTTAAGGTCACGGTAAACTATCGGAGGTTCAAGTGAATGCAAATAATAAAGTGCACTTCCAACTTGCATCATCACATGCTTGATTTCTTTTTTCTTTAATGGCCCTTTTCTATCTACTATAGACTTTAAGTTTTCGCCCTTTACGATTTCCATAATCAAAAAGAAGTTGCCCTCTTCCTTTATTAAATCGTAAATTTTTGGAAGGTTCGGATGAGATGTGTTTTTAAGCACATTTAATTCTCGCTCCAAACCTTCCAAAAGTTTTTGTTTATCGCCGGAGTTTGATGAGAAATAATTCTTCATCGCATACTCAATACCTGTCTGGATATCTCGGACACGGTAAACTACAGAAAAGCCACCTTTTCCAAGCATCCCCATCACAGCGTATCTTCCGCCGACAACTTCATTAATTATATTTTCCATAACACAACCTTTCCAAGCTGTGTTTCTCTCCATACCCTCTTATATCTTAGCTACATCCACAAGTGTCATATTGTTCTTCGCATCACTCTCTAAACTCTTAAGCAACGCATCAACAGTATCCAAACTTGTGAAGCAGTTAACACCTGTCTCGATAGATGTTCTTCTAATCAAGAATCCATCTCTATGTTTATCTCTACCCTGTGTTGGAGTATCGATAACAATATCAATCTTATGCTCAAGCAACAAGTCCATAACTGTAGGAGCTTCCTGCTGAATCTTATTAACCATAATGGCATCTACACCATGTTCTCTTAAGTGCTTTGCTGTACTTCTAGTAGCATAGATTTCATAACCTAGATTTTCTAAACGTTTAGCAAGTGGTGCCATTTCATCTTTGTCGGCATCATTTACTGATACGATAGCCTTCTTATGTTTAGGCAAGACTGTTCCGGCACCTAGGAATGCTTTATACAAGGCCTCGTCAAAGGTCTTGGCAATTCCTAAACACTCACCAGTAGATTTCATTTCTGGTCCTAAGCTAGTCTCCGCTCCACGAATCTTTTCAAAACTGAACACTGGCATCTTAATTGCATAGTAGTCAGCATTTGGCTGAAGTCCTGGAGTGTAGCCCAAGCCCTTAATTGTATTTCCAATAATGCATTTTGTAGCAAGCTTAACGATAGGAATTCCAGTAACCTTACTAATGTATGGAACTGTTCGAGATGATCTTGGGTTAACCTCAATCACGTAAACTTGTCCATCACACACGATAAACTGAATGTTAATCATTCCCTTAACGTTAAGTGCTATAGCAAGTCTTCTAGTGTATTCCTCGATAGTATCAATAATATCCTGAGGCAAAGAATATGCTGGGTAAACTGAAATACTATCGCCTGAGTGTACGCCGGCTCTTTCAATATGTTCCATTACACCTGGAATCAAAATGTCTTCGCCGTCGCAAATAGCATCTACTTCCACCTCAGTTCCCTGCAAATATTTATCAACAAGGATTGGGTGATCTTGTGCTATACGGTTTATGATTTCCATAAACTCTTCTATCTCTTTATCATCAGTGGCAATCTGCATACCAAGGATTGGGTGATCTTGTGCTATACGGTTTATGATTTCCATAAACTCTTCTATCTCTTTATCATCAGTGGCAATCTGCATACCTTGTCCACCAAGTACATATGAAGGACGAACTAAAACTGGATAGCCTAGTTCATTAGCCACATTCTTTGCTTCTTCTGCTGTAAATACTGTGCCACCTGTAGGTCTTGGGATTTCGCACTTCTCGAGGATTTCGTCAAACAACTCTCTATCCTCAGCAGCATCTACATCCTCTGCCTTTGTTCCAAGGATTGGCACGCCCATCTTCATAAGAGCTTCAGTTAACTTGATTGCTGTTTGTCCACCGAACTGAACTACAGCACCATCAGGTTTTTCAATATTTACAATATTTTCAACATCTTCTGGTGTAAGTGGTTCAAAGTAAAGTTTATCTGCAATATCAAAGTCAGTAGAAACTGTCTCTGGGTTGTTATTTACAATAATAGTCTCGTAGCCTTCTTCTTTGAAA
>CADBBS010000153.1 GCA_902793045.1 uncultured Lachnospiraceae bacterium | reverse complement strand
CCAAAAGGAATTGCGTAATCACCAGCATCTGTTACCACGCTAATAGTTCCACTAACTATCTGTCCTGGAGCAAGGTTTTCTGTTGTGATTTTGTATTTGATAGTATTCTCAGTTCCGTCAAATGAGTCGTGCTCAAAACTAACGTGAGAGTCTGTGCTACAAACCACACCTTTAATAGGGAGTCCATTTTTACTCTTAATGGTAATTTCTCCCTCTTTGCTCTCTCCACAGTCCAATGTGGCAGCTATTTGATTTTCTGACATTTCTGCATCAGGAGTTTCGTAAACTGAAATACCTGTTGCAAGTCTCTCGACTAATGCTTTCATAAGCACCTCCGGTGCAAAATATATTTTAGTTTTCTACTTTTCGTTTTTAATTTTATCCAAACGATCTTTCAACTCTTTTTCTACTCCCAAGTCACCTGGCTCGTAGAATTTCTTATCTTTAATCTCGTCCGGCAAATATTGTTGATCAACCCAGTGATTTGGAAAATCGTGTGCGTATTTGTATCCGACACCGTGTCCCAAGTCATCATGTCCACTGTAGTGCGCATCCTGCAAATGAGCTGGCACTCTAGCCTGAACATTGTTTTCAACTTCTGCTATTGCTCTCTCAATTGCCATGTATGAAGCGTTGCTTTTGGGAGACATTGCCACATACACTGCAGCCTCCGCCAAAATAATTCTAGCTTCTGGCATTCCGATTTGTCTGACCGCTTCCGCCGCCGATGTAGCCACCACCAAAGCATTAGGATTAGCCATACCAACATCTTCTGCCGCACAAATCATAATTCTTCTTGCAATAAAGTCTATACTCTCACCAGCCGCTAGCATCTTCGCCAAATAATAAACAACTGCATCTGGATCTGAGCCTCTCATACTTTTAATAAAAGCTGAGATAGTGTCGTAATGATTGTCTCCATCTTTGTCGTACTTAAGTGCACGCTTCTGGATACATTCTTCTGCCACATCCATTGTGATGTGAATCTTTCCATCCTCTGATGGATCTGTTGTTAGAACTCCTAACTCGATAGCATTAAGTGCAGTTCTTGCATCTCCGTTTGCAATGTTTGCTAAGAAGTCTACTGACTCATCATCTATAGTGACATTGTATGAACCCATTCCACATTCTTCATCTTCCACGGCTCTTCTAATCAAAGTCTTAATATTCTCTTCGCTTAGAGGATATAGTTCAAAAACAATTGATCTAGAAATAAGCGCGCGGTTCACTTCAAAGTATGGGTTCTCTGTAGTAGCCCCAATCAAAATTACTGTGCCATCCTCCACAAAAGGTAGCAAGTAATCCTGCTGGCTTTTATTGAATCTATGTATCTCGTCGATAAATAGAATTGTTTTCTTTCCAGTCATTGCAAGTTCGTCTTTGGCTTTTGCCACAACGTCTTGCATATCCTTCTTACCAGATACTGTAGCATTAAGCTGTGTAAACTTTGAACTAGTGGTGTTTGCAATCACCTTCGCCAAAGTGGTTTTTCCCGTACCCGGTGGACCATAAAAAATAACAGAACTGATCTTGTCTGCCTTGATGGCTCTATATAAAAGTTTATCCTTAGCTATGATGTGCTCCTGTCCAACCACTTCATCTAAAGTCTTTGGACGAAGTCTACTAGCTAGGGGTGATTCTTTTTTTGTATTTACGTCTCTAGCGTAATCAAATAAATCCATGGTTTCCTCTATCTATCTTGGGCCAAACTTTGCTCCCCAAATCAAATATCCAATAATAATTCCAACTACTATTCCAATAACCAAGTGAACCATACGTCCAATGTCCATAGCCTTTGGTTCACGCTTTCCGCCATTGTTTTCTTTAGCCTGCTTGCGGTTAAAGATTACAATATCAATAGCAATCAATATACAACCAAGAATAGTGATGCCTGCACAAATGATTGTTATTGCAAATGGGTTTACGCCAAATACTTTGACGTTCGCGAAAGAAAGGATCATTGAAATAAATGTAAGAATAACTGCTGGTGCAGTAATACCAATAGCAACCTTACCTAGTAGGCTAGATTGATACTGGGCTCTTTGTGGTTGTTTATTTTTAAACTTATAATAGTCTGCCATATTTACCTCTATCCAATTGCTCTAATGCCGGAGAATACTCCTAGGCTAAGTAGCAACATTATTGTTCCTGCTAAAAGAACTCCACCCATGGCTGCTAGGCAACTCTTCTTAAAGTCTAAATCCAAAATGCTGGCCGCAAGAGTTCCTGTCCAAGCACCTGTTCCTGGAAGTGGAATTCCGACAAAAAGCAAAAGTGCAACATACACTCCGCCTCTAGTTTTCTGAGTAAGTTTCTCTCCTCCGCGCTCTCCTTTTTCCAAACACCAAGTGAAAAACTTTCCAATATATTTTTTATCCTTGCCCCAAAGAAGCACCTTTCTCGCAAAGAAAAAGATGATTGGAACTGGAAGCATATTTCCAATAATAATTATTACAATGTATAGCCAAACAGGTCTCAAATGGAAACCTTCAGCCACAGGAATAGCTCCTCTAAGCTCCACTAGTGGAACCATTGAAACTAGAAAAACTATTACCCATTTATACCATAATCCTTTAATCATATTGTCCTCTATTTTTGCATAATTTTATAATTGGGCGCACTCGTCCAACGTAAAAAATCTCACCATAAAATTATAACAAATTTTATGGTGAGATTAAAGGTCGATTTAGTGATATTTAAGGGTTTTTTGCCCTTTTTTATCGCAAAAATCGCTTATTTGTTTTTTACTACTAGTTTGTCATCTTTCACATCAAAAACTAATGTCTCTCCAAGGCTAATATCGCCCTCTAATATAGTCTTTGCTGCCAAAGTTTCAACATTCTTCTGAATAAATCTCTTAAGCGGTCTAGCGCCGTAAACTGGGTCATATCCGCTCTCAATTACAAAGTCTTTAGCCTTATCAGTAAGCTCAACCTTAAGTTCTTTCTCCTTAAGTCTTACATTTAGCTCGTCAATCACTAGATCAACTATTCCAGCAATATTGTCCTTTGTAAGTGGCTTAAACATAATGATTTCATCTAGTCTGTTCAAGAACTCTGGTCTGAAGTGATTCTTCAAATCATCCATAACCATTTTCTCATTCTCTTCCTTGATGTTACCATCATCATCTATGCCCTCGAGTAGATACGAAGAACCAATATTTGAAGTCATAATCAAAATTGTATTCTTAAAGTTTACAGTTCTACCCTGCGAGTCAGTGATTCGTCCATCGTCCAAAACTTGAAGTAAAACGTTGAACACATC
>CADBBS010000152.1 GCA_902793045.1 uncultured Lachnospiraceae bacterium | reverse complement strand
ATGCCGTCAATGTGTAGTATATGATGAGCAATCTTCTCATGCGTTTCATCAGCCAAGAAATATTCGATAATATCTAATGGCTTTTTGCCTTTTAGTTCATCTCTCAAAGAACCAAAGAGACGTTTTGATTCATCTGTGGCCGCTTTGAAATTATTGATTAACAATTTAAGATTATCGTTGTAAACATTTGTATCCCAGTATAACTTAATCATATTAATATAGTCTTCAGCTCTTTTGATATACTTACCAATGCCAGATGAATCTTCAAGTTTTGATCTTAATATAGCTTTAGCTGAGTCTTTAATATAATCAAATTCATTTTGAAGTTTTTCCTTCGTCAAAGAAGAATAGTTCTTCTTTAAAAACTTTGAAACATGCTCGTAAACATCCGTTGGATTAGTAGAACCCTTATTAGAATCTTCTTTTCCAAGTATCTTTTCTAGGTAATCTGTCTCATCAAAGAAGTCAGTAGTCTGTTCTTTGGACATCGCAAAAACATTACTGCTAGGAACAGCAAAAGATGTAACTAAGCCTGCAAGCAACGCAATAGATAGAACTATACTTGTTATAATTCTAAACTTTTTCATATTTCCCTCCTTTGTTTTTGTCCGTCCAAAATGTTTCTTTAGAAACAATCTAATATAATAATACCACAAATCCTCCCTAAAAGTGATATTAATTATAGACGATAGAGTAAAAAAAAGATAAAATAATACTAGTGGATTTGAACGGAGGATAATAAAAATGAAAAGATTATTAGCACTTTTTTTAGCTGTTGCTATGTCAGCAACTTTGATTGTTGGTTGTGGCACAAGCACTGACAACAAGCAGACTACTGCGCAGGTAGAAACAAAGAAATCAGAGCATAGTAAGATGACTAAAGACTTACAAAAATTGCTCAACAAAGATCCTAAGTTAAAGAAACTGATGGAGAAGTCTTTGGCGAAAGCTAAGAAGGTTAATCCAGATAAAAGCACAAATCCAGCGCAAAGCCTAGATGAATTATATGAGTTCACGGATTGGGCAGCTACTTGCGAACCATGGAATGTAATTCCTGGCAAAAAGAGTGATAAATTATATGAGCATATAGATCAGTCGGTAGATTATTTCTGGTTCTTGGTGGATCAGCCACTTAAAGAGCTTGAGGGTAAAGGATACTATTACCCAACACTTCAGTATCATGAACCAATCAAGAGTTGGTGTAAAGAGTATGCTGACGAGTGGGGCAAATTCCTTTCAACAAAAGACAGTTGGAATGATGAATATTATGAGTTGGCGAAATCCGACAAGAGATTTGGAATGGACAAAGGTTGGTATGCTGACAAAAATATTTGGACAAGTTACAACGATTTCTTCTCAAGGAAGTTAGTTAGTCCAAGAGTTAGACCGATTTCAGATACAGAAGTAGTAGCTCCGGCAGATTCTACTCCGCAGGGTGAGTGGGATATAGATAAGAACGGAAAGATTGAAGACGAAGACAAAGATGGAACAATTGTTAAGGGAGCGAAGTTCGACCAGATTTCGGATTTGATCGGGCCAAATAGTAAGTATAGAAATAGTTTCAATGATGGAACTTTCACACATACATTCCTTGATGTAAATGATTATCATAGATATCATTTCCCTGTTAGCGGAAAGATAGTAGAGCTCACGAAGATTAAGGGAACAAACGCAGCAGGTGGAATCACTGTTTGGGATAAGAAAAACCAGAAGTATGTTTTGGTAGATCAAGTTCCTGGATGGCAAATGATTGAAACTAGAGACCTAGTTGTTATTGATACAAAGGAATACGGTTATGTTGCAATTCTTCCAATTGGAATGAGCCAGATTTGTTCATGTAATTGGGAGAAAGATTTGAAAGTGGGCGATGAAGTTAAGAAGGGCGAACCTATGGGATACTTCCTATTTGGAGGAAGCGATATTTGTATGGTATTCCAAGACAAAGCCGATTTTGACTTTATTCCTAAGGCAGATAAAAATGGTAAGTATCCACATCTTTTGATGGGCGAAGCTTACGCAAACTTGAAGAAGGATTAATAAATGGATATTCAAAAGGAAATGGCAATGGATAGTTCGGGATTTGTTTTACTATCGGACTATGTGCCAGGAATCATTCAAGAAATAAGATATTTTTCCACTTACAATTTTGTAGGTGAGAGAGTGGACGGCTACGAAGAACCTATCGCGCTTCTCACAAAGGAAGCAGCCAGGGCTCTAAAAGATGTAGCCAATATAGCAAACGTGCAAGGATATCGTTTGAAGATTTTTGATGCCTACAGACCGGCAAAGGCAGTAAAGCATTTTGTACTCTGGGAGATTGAAGATTTAGATCAGAAGATGAAAACATTTTTCTACCCAGATATAGATAAGCACGACTTGTTTAAACTAGGATACATCGCATCTAAATCTACTCACAGCAGAGGAAGTACTGTGGATTTAACTCTAGTAGATATGGACACCGGCAAAGAGCTAGATATGGGAAGTCCGTTCGACTTCTTTGACGAAATCTCTCATCCGGATTACAAGGATATTACTAAAGAGCAGTATGAGAATAGAATGATACTACAAAAGCTAATGGTGGATGGTGGCTTTGAGCCAATAGACACTGAGTGGTGGCATTTTACTTTGAAGAACGAACCATATCCAGAAACATACTTTGAATTCCCAGTAGCTATGGATTCAATAAGGAAATAGGATGATAACTAAAGATATAGAAAAAGAGTTATACAAACTTCAGGACAAGGAGTATCGTGATTTTCACAAGAAACTAATGCCTACAGTAGATGAGAAAACTATTATAGGTGTTAGAACTCCTGCGTCCAGGAAGTTAGCGAAGCAAATGGCAAAGAGGGAAGATATAGAAATATTCTTAAATGATCTTCCTCACAAATACTTTGATATGAATCAGCTCCACGCGTTTATTGTTTCTGGCATGAAGGATTATGACAGGGCAGTGGAAGAAGTAGAGAAGTTTTTGCCATACGTTGATAACTGGGCAACTTGTGATCAGCTTTCACCAAAAGTATTTAAGACAAACCTAAAAGATTTGTACAAACATATAAGAGAGTGGATAGCATCAGACAAAACTTACACTAAGCGTTTCGGAATCGGAATGCTTATGGAACATTACTTGGATGATGCCTTTGAGTTAAAGTATCCAAGACTTGTGGCAAGAGATGAGTACTATGTAAATATGATGATTGCCTGGTACTTTGCGACAGCCCTTGCCAAGCAGTGGGATGATATCATTCCCTTCATCGAGGGCAAAAAATTAGACTCTTGGACTCACAACAAAGCAATCCAAAAGTCTATTGAAAGTTATCGTATAACTAAGGAACAAAAGGATTATTTAAGAACGCTTAAGATTCAAAAGGGTAAATAACACCCATCTGCCTTCTTATTTCATCCATTGTTTCCATCATAAACAAAGTCTCTTTATGAGTAATTTCAGGACACTGTGTGTGTCCTTTTTTTATTGCATCAATACATCCCAAGACTTCGTACTCATATCCCGTAATAGTTTCGCCATTTTTGTAAGGATACTTTTCCACATCTTCAAAGGAAATATACTCTACCTCATTATGGTTTCCGTCAAAGATTCTAAGTCCTCTAATAAAGTTTACGCCCTCCATTACTATAGAACCATTCGTTCCAATTACAACAGCGTTTCCGTCGCTCTCAAAGCACATTCCTGAGTTTAGATATGCAATTCCTCCCTCGTCAAAGTACTGTCCAACTAAATCCATTTTCTCATCATTTAAAAGAGCTGTAGCTTTTATATCTTTTATATTATCTCCCATAATAAGAGAAGCAGCAGTTAGAGGGTAGATTCCGACATCTAGTAAAGCTCCGCCTGCCAATTCAGCCTTAATCAAACGTTCCTTGTGCATCATAGGAAAGTTAAGGTTAGCAGTCATATACATGACATCGCCTATCACACCGTCATCCAACAACTCGCGAAGCTTCTTTGCAAGTGGCATAAATCTAGTCCACATAGCCTCTCCCAAAAACAAACCTTTGCTCTCGGCTAAATCTATTATTTCTTTTGCCTGAGGCGCATTAGCGCAAAATGCTTTCTCAACTAGAACGTGCTTGCCGTTTTCCAAACACATCTTTGCTTGTTCATAGTGGAATGAGTGAGGAGTAGCGATATATATTACATCCACCTCTGGATCATTCGCCAAAGCTGAGTAAGAATCATACGCTTTTTCCATGCCGTATCTGTCTCTGAATTCTTCAGCTTTCTCCATACTTCTAGATGCTATGGCA
>CADBBS010000151.1 GCA_902793045.1 uncultured Lachnospiraceae bacterium | reverse complement strand
TATTCTCTGGCTCTATTAACTGCTTGCTTAATTTCTTACATACAAGAGTCATCTCTGCTTCTTTGAATGTCATAGAGTTAGCTACTGCTTCAGGAGTTAAACCCGAGTCATTCATCTTGTCCATGTCTCTACCAGACTTTGAACCCATAACTCCTAACACATCTTTGTATTCTTCTGGATAGAAGCTTACTGTGAAGTAATCATTATTATCCATAAACTCACGAGTGTATCTAGACTCTCTCACATATGTGGTAGCGATAGGCTTACCCCATAGCGTTCCAAGACTACCCCAACTGATTGTCATTGTGTTAAAGCTGCTCTCATCTCCTGCAGTAAGCAACGCCCACTGTTTGTCAAACTTTGAAAAAATATCTAATTCTAAATTCATTTTTATTCTCCTCCTAAAGAATATTTAATAACTTCCTTAAATCTATCTTGTGCTGTTAAGCATGTGTCCATCAAATATCCTTTTTCATTTTCCCACTCTTTCAACCCTCTGTAATAATATAACTTTATATCATCTTCAATAATAAAGGGCACTATTCCCTCTTTTAAACATTCTTTAAACATTATAAGCCTTCCCACTCTTCCATTCCCATCTTGAAATGGATGAATTTTTTCAAACTGATAGTGGAAGTCAATAATATCCTTAAGGGTCTTTTTGTTCTTATTATTATATTTGTCCACTAATTTTCTCATGGTCGCGGCAACATCCTCGGGCTTAGTAGTTGGCATTCCGCCTACTTCATTTTCTAGTTTTTTGTAATCACCTACTGCAAACCAATCTTTTCTGCTATCAGCTGTTCCTGATTTCAATATATTATGTAACTTCTTAATAAAAGCTTCGCTTAGTTTATAATTTGCATTATCTATAACCATATCTATACATCTAAAATGATTTGCAGTTTCAACAATATCGTCTACATTAACTGCCTTATCAGCTAATCCAAATGTGTTAGTTTCATAAATATATCTCGTCTGATCGTGAGTTAACTTACTTCCTTCAATATGGTTGGAGTTATAAGTTAAATCAATTTGTATTTTATGATAGATTCCACCAGATAATTTTGATTCTTTTTCACGTCTTAAAACATCCAACAAATCGATAGATTCATTAACTCCATTTTTTCTTGTTGGTTTATTAGCGCTTTCTGGTATCATCCAAGTTTTACCATTAAGAACTGCACCCTCTACTCTTCCCTGGGCGCAGTAGTTTCTAACACTTCTTTCAGAAATATTCCATTTTTTTGCAATTTCACTTGTAGTTAAATACTTCATACCTTACCTCTAATATAAAGTATTATATAACTATCGGCAAGATTTTTCAATATTTATATTATTTTTATATTTTTTGCCGATAAATATTATATAATTGAGATTCCATATTGGAATCCCAATCATCTTTTTAAAAATCTACTAAATAAATACCTATTTTAATCTGAATAAAATCTCCTAAATCATCTATTTCAAGAACTCTGGCTTGAAGCAACTTCCCTGCATTCATCAGTCTTGCAAAAACTATGTTATCCTTCTGAGGGACATATCCTAGTTTTTTCTTTTTCTTATTCAAAACTAGAATAGCATTATCATCATATCTGTTGTCTTCTCTCTGTAGTAACAGCATGTCTCCCACTTTGAGTTCGTCTATGGGGGAATGATCCTCTAGATATGTAGTCCCTGCAATAAAAGTATCCATCTTCACTAGTCATTTCCTTCATAAGGACCCCATGCTTCTTTTAGTCTTGCGTCTACCTTATCAGCTTCTCTGTTAATCTTATCCATATCCATTGGGGGAGTTTCAGCTATTTGTTTCATTATCTTTTCACCTAAACCTGGCGGCAAAGCAGCCATATTAGGTTTCCAATATCTAATTTCTCTTTTATTAGCCATCTAAAACTCCTTTCTGTTTTATCACTTTTTGTAGAAAAGTGTTACCGTAGTTATTTATGTACAACATTATTTATCTAGTAAAGTTTATCTTTCAGGACTCCAAACCTCTTCTAGTAACTTCTCCGCCTCTATAAATATTTTATCATCATGCAACATTTTGTCAACATATAATTTATGTGATATTATGTCACATATTGTAGCGATAGTGCTCCAAAAATATAGATTATTTATGTGACATTATCAAACAACAAAAAAGAGGTCGCAATTTGCGACCTCAAGTTTCCTACAAATCAAAAATACTCATCTGTCCATCTTTCCAAGACTTCTGGTTAGCCTCGTGCACCACATCATCCTCATTTAACTCCCCCGCCAAAAGCGGCGACATAGGATCGTGATGCTTCATATTGTAAACCACAGTCTCCCTGTCATAATTCGCATAACAATATTTGCATCCGTGGCCACAAGTGTTGTACGCGCCTATATCAGCACCCAGCAAACACTGGCACTCGGCCCTAGCATTCTGCGGCTTAGGCACCTTAAGATGCGTGCCAATAGCATCCTCCAAAACACCCTGCGATAAACATCCACTAGCATCCACATTGTCTCGAACTAGTTCTTCCCTCTCGCAACAAAGGTGAATCTGCATGTTATTCTCACGAGCAATCTTAGAAAAAGCATCTATTAACATTTCCTGGTCGCTAAAACTTACACTCTTAACACCCGGGAAGTTTTTCTTTGTCTTCTCATATAAATCAATAAAACTAACCACCACTTGATTAGTAGAGCCTTTCAGTTTCTCAGACATCTTCCTAAATGCATTTATATGAAAGTCCACATCGTACTTCTCATCTATAAAAATAGGATCATAGCGCCAGCTCATCTTCGCCGGTCCCACCGTCCTCGACAAAGAAATAAAAGAATCCATCACTGCATCTTTGTCTGGGACGAATGGCTCAATGTCCTTTCCATATGGAGTGATTGTGACAAACCAAAACATATCAAAGTCTTTTAGTTCATCTAGTCTATCTAACATAGGCGTAGGATTCTTTGTACAGAAAACTATGGCATCAATAACATCAGGTGACAAAATGTACTTTGTCACCTGTGTTGGGTTATAGGGATTTCTCACTATAACATATCCGTCTTTAATTCTTTGGTAAAACCAGTTACTGTGGTAAGCTGGTATGTCTGTACGACTTCCTGTGTTTAAAATCATCTATTTTTGCCCTGTCATTATCTTCACTTCATCTACATACACATCATATGTATCCTTATCAAATAGCACCCAGCCAACTTCATCAAAACACTCTTTGTTTTCCTGCCAAAACTTTCTAAAAGTATTTAGCGCTATCTTGGCTGCTTCTCTAACAGGATATCCATACGCGCCTGTAGATATA
>CADBBS010000150.1 GCA_902793045.1 uncultured Lachnospiraceae bacterium | reverse complement strand
ACCTGCTTATAAATTACAATACAAAAGCCCAATCCAGTATAGAACTGAAATGGGCTTCGTATGATTATTTACATTGTCTACTTTTAGTTGACAAGTGCAATATCTAATCCAAAGAATTTTTTAATGCTACACTGAATATCAATTTGTAAATTCCAAATCCTATCAATGTTCCAAATGCATTTAGAATTATATCATCTATATCTCCTGTTCCTACTGCCAAAAGCACTTGTAAAACTTCTATTAAGAATGATGCTATTATTCCATAAATCAATATTTGCCATATTTTATTCCTTTTCATAAACAATGGCGCTAAAAAACCAAATGGCATGAACATTAAAAGATTACACGCAAGGTTTTTAAAGAACCAGTCGTCGAAGGAATGTACATGTCTAACATACTCTATTATCGTTTTAAAAGGAATATATTGACTTTCCGTAACAAACCTTGATTTGTTTCCTGTTTTCCACCCGTCCACTATGCTGTGAAACATATTCATTTGTGGAAACTTAAGCACTAGAACAAGTAGCAAAACCAAAATATAAACAATAAAGATAACCCTTGAGTATTTTTTTATAAACTTAAGAATCGCTTTCATCTTTGGCCTGCTTTTCGCTCTCTTTTAGCTGTTTTCTAAATTCTTTCTCTGCTCTTCGTATCTCTTTTCTGGTTGGGGGATTTTTTCTTTGCTCCTCTTCCAGCTGTTCGTCTTTAATTCTCTCCTCTTCTACAATTTGCTTATCTTCTTCTGTAGAACTCAATTTAATATGTTTAGTTAGCTTATGTTCTGTAGATTTAAACTCTTTTTCTGTAGTCTTTCCGTACTCTCCATAAGCATCTTCAGAGCCATACCCATATTGCTCATCTCCGTAGCCATATCTTTCACCATAGCCATACTTGCCAAATACGCCATATCCATAGCCATATTTTCCATATTTACCATATTTGCCATAGCCATATTTAGCTCTTGGGGAATCACCATATCCATATCCATACATTCCGTATTGGCCACTTCCATAACCTCTTCGTCTAATTCCATAGCCATACTTACCATAACTGTACTTTGTATATCCGTAACTGTTTTTAGCACTTTCAAAACTGCCATTTAATATACATCCCAAAATAGGTTTTTTTGTATAAGAAAACTCTTGTAGAGCGTTGATTACTTTATTAACTTTCACGTTTGCCTCTTTTAGTACATAAACTACACCATCACAATACTGGGCAAGTGCTGCAGTATCCGACAAGCCCGTACATGGTGGAGCATCAATAACTACATAATCCACTACATCTTTAACATCTTTCATAAAAGCCTTCATGTTATCAGAATTGATAGCATCAACTGGATGCTCAGTACTTTGATCAGGAGTAATAGCAAGCACTCTTGTATCTTTCAAATTGACAATAGCCTGGCTACTCTTTACCTTTCCACCCAAAAAATCTCCCATACTAAATGAAGGTGTTTCCGAATGCACCATACTCTTGAGCGCAGGTTTTCTTAAATCGCCATCTATTAGCATTACCTTATACTGCATTTTAGATAAAGAATATGCCAAGTTCATAGATATAGTACTTTTACCGTCTCCACTTTGCGTACTTGTCACTAAGATTACTTTGGTTTTTTCCTCTTTAAATACTCTGTCACATCGCGTGGAAACACTACGCATAGATTCCAAGTATCTAAAGCCGACATCTTTATTAAGGATGGAACAATCTACTCTTGTTTTAGATTTTTTGTTTTCTGGAGGTAAAAACGGTAATGTTCCAAATGTATAGATGCTGAGATATTTACTTATGTCCTCACTAGTTTGTATTTTCTTTATGAGGAGTGCCGATATAAGTGATGGAACCAAACTAATGCCAAATCCTGCTAACGCAAAGAGCAATACTCCTTTAATAGGGGCGTACGGAATGGCTGGTTCTAATGGTTTTGAAGGCTCCTCTATCACTGTTAGTTTAGTATCGCCTACTACAAATGCAGTCACTGCAGAATAGTTTTTGAGCACTGATTTAATAGTTTTATATGCCAATTCAGCATCGGTACCCCCAGCTATTATATTCATAATATTAGTATTCTCTACTGGTAAAACGGTAATAGTAGCTGGAACATGATCTATTTTCAAATCTTGTTTTATAATTTCATAAAAAACTTCATTGTTTATCAAGTAACTAAAACTCACACTTAAATCTTCAGTCAACTGACGGTTATTAAAACTTGATGATTTTTTATTTCCATCATAATTAGCTGCCTTTACTGAAAATATTGCTTTTGATTCATAGTATGGTAAGTAATTTTTTTTATAAAAAAAGTATCCAAATATACCTCCTACTATTACTAAAATTAATGATAGCCACCAATATTTACGAAATGCATCGAAAAATCTGAAGATAATTTCAGCTATATTGAAAGATTCTGGATTCATTTTTGACTTTTTATTAGTTAAACTACTCTCCGTCATACACTTCCACCACCTTTCCACTAGATTCGCCAAATCCATATCCGTATGCATGTCTCTTGGCATTTACTCTAAATACTTTAAAATCATTTAAAACAACACCAATGAATTTAGTATTGGATTCTTCAACTAGATTTATACAGTTTAATATATCGCTAGTAAACGAAAAATCTTGTCTAACAACTAGCATTGCATAATCAACTCTATCAAGCAAAGCTTCTGCATCCGATACCAATGCCATAGGCGGTGTATCTATTATTACATAATCCGCTAATTCTTTACATTTGTTTATCAAATCTAGCATGGCTGCTGATTTCATATATTCGTTTGTTCTAGTATGTCCACGAGTAGACATCACTATATCAATAGGAATATCTTTACCTTTATACAAAGTTTCGTCTAGTCCTATTTTCCCTTGTAGTAAGAGAGCCATATCCGTTATTTTCTTTTTAGGAATATCTAGCATTTTGTAAGCGGCAGGCTTTCTCATATCTGCATCTATCAATATTACTTTTTTACCTTCCTTTGCTAATGATAAAGCAATATTCATAGCTACCGTAGATTTACCCTCGTTCTCGCAAACACTAGTAACCATAAATGTATTCTTTCTAGGATTTCGCTCTCTCTCATATTCGATTTTAGTTCTTATATTATTAACTGACTCTATAAATTTGTTTGTGATAATAGGGCTCGTAATAAGCAAAGATTTAACACTTTGAACTACTTTGGCTTTAATAGTTCTATTCTTTTCCTCATGATAAATAGTTCCCAAGTGTGTAGTATCTAATGTGTCTTCTACTGCAGTTTCTGTCTTTACAGTTTTTCTAAGCACACTTAAAATTATTAGT
>CADBBS010000149.1 GCA_902793045.1 uncultured Lachnospiraceae bacterium | reverse complement strand
AGCATCAATCAATGTGAAATCATCTGGCACTACAGCTAGGTTTTTAAGTGCGATGCTTGCGGTTTGTGGTGGAGAGTTCACGCTTAATTCTTCCGAGCAGATGAAGAAGAGGCCGATGAAAGAGTTTTTGGACTTGTTAGTTGGTTTAGGTGTAGAAGTTAACTACTTGGAAGAAGAAGGGCATTTTCCGTTTGTGATTAAATCAAATGGTTTGAAAGATTTTAATATTGAGATAAACACTGATGCTAGTACACAGTTTGCAAGTGCTATGCTTATGACACAGTCAGTGAGCGATGCAAACATTTCTTTGACGGGGGCTAGAGTTAACGGCGCATATATTGAGATGACTAAAAGTATGATTGAAACTTTTGGGCCAAACTATAAAGTGGAACCTGATGTTTCGGCTGCTTGTTACTTTTATGCGATGGCGCTAGTGCTTGGGACAAAAGCAAAGGTAAATGGCGTACATCTTGATTCTTTGCAGGGTGATATTAAGTTCTTAAATCTTTTAGAACAGATGGGTGCTGATATAAAAGATGAAGATGATGGAGTGCTAGTGGATGCAAGTTTAGTTACTTCATATGAAGGTTTAGAAGTTGATATGAAAAACTTTTCAGATCAGGCTTTGACTTTTGCCGTAGTAGCAGCTTTTGCAAAGACACCATCTGTCATTAGAAATGTTGGACATATAAGACATCAAGAGTCAAACAGGATGATGGTTATAAAAAGTGAGTTAGAAAAGATTGGATGTTCTGTTGGGATAAAAAAAGATGATATTTTTATCACTCCAGGAGTTTTACACGGCGCTGAAATTGAAACTTATGATGATCATAGAGTGGCAATGAGCTTTTCAATTGCGGGTTTGAGACTTGGAAATATTGTGATTCAGAACCCGAAATGTTGTGAGAAAACATTCGCTAATTATTTCGAAATTTTAGACGAAATAACTGCTTTTGAGTAAAAAACGGTCAGATAATCTGATTATCGGCTAAATCGTGATAAAACTGTGATATTTTACGAAAAATGACACTATATAGTGTCTTTTTTTATTAGATTTTATTGTATCTTTCGTGATAAAATTATAGTAGGAAATGGTCGGATTTTTTAATTGAATAGAAAGGATGAGTGATTTTATGTATAGAAAAATCATGGCATATACTTTAGCGTTGGCTTTAGTTATATGTGGAATCACATTCACCCCGAATAAGACGACTAAAGTATCAGCTGCGGCTGATCCTTCAGCAGACGGATGGCAATTACAATGGAGTGATGAGTTTAATGGCTCATCGCTTGATACTAATGTCTGGGGCTATGAAATAGGACGAGGAGACAACGGCTGGGGTAATGCAGAGTTGCAATACTACACTAGTCGTACTTCTAACGTTGGAGTGTCTGGGGGAAGTCTTCAGATTACAGCGAAAAGAGAAAGCTATAATGGCGCCCAGTTTACTTCGGGAAGAATTAACACGAAGAATAGAAAAACATTTAAGTACGGAAAGATGGAAGCCAAAATCAAAGTAGATGGCGGTAACCAAAATGGTGTTTGGCCTGCTTTCTGGATGATGGGTAATGATTATGATAGTGTTGGCTGGCCAGCGTGTGGCGAGCTGGACATTATGGAGCACGCTAATAGCAACAACTATACTGAGGGTACATTGCATTGGGGCCCTTCTTGGAATTCTCACTCATCTTGGGGCAGTTATAATGATGGAGCCTATAATTATTATTCAAATAATACCAGTAACGGAATTAATGGTTGGCACACATATGGTGTGACTTGGGATGAAAACTATATTAAATGGTATATGGATGATGTAGTTTTCCTAACTGCTAACATTAGTTCTGGAATGTCATCTCATAAGTATTTTACTAAGGATGCATTCTTTATCTTGAACTTAGCATTAGGTAGTACTAGTACTGGATATACACAGAATACAGCACCAGATTCTAGTTTCAGTAGTGCAACCATGTATGTTGATTATGTAAGAGCATATTCATATGGTGGAGAACCTGAGACAGAGTATCCATCAGAATACACAGAGGGCACATATGGTGACTCTTGGCATGATGCAGGAAGTGCATGGTCTTATAAATTCTTAAATGATTATTATGGACTAAGAGCAGCTTACAAAGGTGGAGATGATCCAAGTAGCATATCTGCATACATTATAAATGGAGCGAAAACTGATCAATACAAAGAATGGTCAGCACAACTAAAACCGAAGTTAAGCCTATCGGCAAATACCACATATAATTATTATTTGAAGATAACAACAGATGCATCGGGTAATAATCTTCGACTGAGACACGAAGGTTCCGGTAATAGCTATACTGACTTGATAGATGAATCCTTGACGTCTGGCACAAAGACTTATCAAGGTACATTTACTACGGGTTCGAGTGCCAATGGTGTTTTGATATTTGCACTAGGAATGGTTAATGCTGGTAAAACGGTATCTATTTCTAACTTTAGTGTATGGAAAAATGGAGAGACTACAACGGTAGCTCCAACCACTACCACAGCAAAACCAACCACGACAGTGAAACCAACTACCACAGCGGCACCAACTACTACACCATACAGTACAATTACACCAACTCAAACTGTTCCGACTGATTCATGGGGAACATTTGGTATTTATAAATGCTACACTGGAACATGGGCAGGAACAAATAAGGCGAAAGTAGGAGTAGATCCGGTAAATGATTCGCATATTATTGTTCAAAAAACTGACAGTGTTTACAACAATGCATGGCTTACTCAAGTTAAACTTGAACTTCCTGAGTTGAAGGCAAGTTATGAGCCTGGTAAGTATTATTATGAATGGCCAATCAAAGTGAATGGTACTGATCATAATTCAAGTGTATTATCTTCTGATGGTACAAATGGTGATAACAACGGAACAGATATAGCTCCTGGATATCAAACTATTACAGGAGAAATAGAAGTAAGTAATGATTCAGCTCAAATTCCTGGAATAGTAATTGGAATGGGTTGGGTTAATTCAGCTAACTCTATTGAGTTCTTTAGACCAATTGTAAAAACAGCTGATCATCAAATCGTTTATCCACCACAGGAGAGTACAACAGCTGCACCAACTACTACAGCAGCACCAACTACCACAGTTAAGCCAACCACCACAGTGGCACCAACTACAACAGTTAATCCTGTGGATGAAGTGCCAGAAGGATTTACAGCTCAAGTGGTTGGACAAAATGTATTGATTAATTATCAGAGCGATAGAGCTTGTAAGTTATTTGTAGATGGCTCATATGATCGCGATGTTACAAATGGAATGTTAATTCCTATTACAAATTACAC
>CADBBS010000148.1 GCA_902793045.1 uncultured Lachnospiraceae bacterium | reverse complement strand
CGATTCCTCGTCCGGTTTTGTAATGTCGTGAAGAAGCGCAGTCCATCTAAGTATCTTATCTTTTCTAGTGTTCTCCAAAACTTTGATTGTATGAAGTCCTACGTTGTAGTCGTGATAAATTGAAATCTGCTCCTGTTCCATAAGTCTATCAAACTCAGGCAAAATTACCTTTGTGATTCCAAGCTCGTACACTTTTATAAACATGCCTGGATTATCAGACATAATTAATTTTTCAAGTTCCGTCTGAATTCTCTCAGCACTAATGTTTCTTAAATTTGGTGCAAGTTCTTTCATCGCATCTTCTGTTTCTTTGTCGATGTCAAAACCTAGCTGCGCTGCAAATCGAACCGCTCTTAGGATTCTAAGCGCGTCTTCGCCAAAGCGCTCTGTTGGATTTCCAACACACTTTATGATTTTGTTTTCAAGGTCTTTGATTCCGCCAAACTCATCCACCAAGCCAACCTGGTCATTATATGCCATAGCGTTTATCGTAAAGTCTCGTCTCATCAAATCTTCCTTTAAATCCAATGTGAACTCTACTGACTCTGGATGTCTTGAGTCTTTATACTCGCCCTCAATTCTGTATGTTGTAACCTCGAAGCTCTGGCCGCCCATTCTTACAGTCACTGTTCCGTGCTCGATGCCTGTGTCAAACGTGCGGTTAAAGATTTTCTTCACATCCTCAGGTTTGGCTGATGTAGTGATATCCCAATCATCCGGGTTTCTATTTAAGATAGAGTCTCTCACACATCCGCCCACGGCAAAGGCCTCGAAGCCTTCTTTGTCTAGGATGGATATGATATTTTTTACTTCTTTTGGAAGTTCTATCTTGATTTTGTTTATCGGTTTCTTTGCTGTTTGTTTTTTCTTTGTAGTCTTTGCTGTTTGCTTTTTATCAACTTTCTTAGCGGTCTTCTTTCCGTATTTATCTAACTCCTCGCTCATTATCTGGAAGGCTTCTTTTAGTTTGTCTTCCTGCACTGCCGAGTAGTTGATAATGAACTGATGTTTATAAATATCATTTTTAAGGTAACAATAGTCAGTAACTTTTTTAAGTTTAATGCCTCGATCGCTCAAAGCTTTTACAACCTTTTTATCATCCACTTTTAAGTCGAGTTCCAAGATAAAGTGAAGTCCCGATGTAGCCTCGCGAATTTTTATCCTGTCACTCATCGGAGATTTTTTAAGTTCATCTATAATGGTTTTTCTGTAACCTTTGTAGAAGTTACGCATTCTATTTATGTGTCTTGAATAGTAACCGTCAGAAATAAACTTCGCCAAAGTATACTGGTCGAAGCTTGATACTGTGCTTGAATAGAATGATAGTTTCTCGTTAAACACGTTCATCAAAACATCTGGAAGCACCATGTAAGCGATACGAATAGAAGGCGCTAGAGTTTTTGAGAATGTGTTTAGGTATATAACTTTGTCTGGGTTTAGGCTTTGAAGTGTTGGAAGTGGTCGACCCTTAAATCTGAATTCGCTGTCGTAATCATCCTCTATTACAAAACCGTGGTCTACTATCTCAAGCAGCTTAGTTCTATTATTAATTGGCATTACACATCCAGTTGGGAAATGATGTGAAGGCGAAAGGTGAACTACCTTGGCCTTGGACGCCTTTAGTGCATCTAAATCCATTCCATCATCTCGCACTGGGATTGGGATGCATTTGACGCCGTTGCTCTCGTAGACACTTCCCACTTTTTTGTGGCCTGGATCTTCTATCGCAATCATGTGGTTTTTGCCGAGAAGCTGGACGATAAGACCGTAAAGGTATTCCATTCCTGCTCCCACTACTATATTTTCTGGATTCACTCGCATGCCACGAAAGTCCTGAAGGTGATTGGCAATAGCAACCCTTAACTCCTCCACTCCTGCGTGGTTTGGACTCTCAAGGAAATCTGGCTCACTGTCAGTGATAGTTTTTCTCATAATCTTTGACCAAGTGTTGAACGGAAAACTATCGTAGAGCAAGTGGTTAGATGAAAAGTCAACTAACGGCTTTTCTTCTTTCTTGTTAGTTGCGGTTTTCTTTGGCGCGGAAGTCTTTTTTGTTTCTTCTACCTTAAATCCGCTGTCCACTTTGCTCACAAAGTAGCCCTTCTTCTCCTGCGAATAAATATATCCCTCCACCATCAACTGCTCGTACGCATTTTGAACAGTAATGATACTGATTCCATGATTAGAAGCCATCTCACGTTTGGATGGCAACTTCTGGTCGGCTTTCAAATTCCCCGACAATATATCTTCTCTTATGCAGTTGTACAAATACTCATACATAGGGGTTTTGCCCCTCGATGAGAAATCATAAGTTAGCATAATCTGTTCCTTTTCTGGTATTATTATTTTTTCTGTTTTTGGTTATTCTCATAATACCACTAAAGTATTATAATTTCAAATAATTTAGGGGCCTTTCGCCCTTGTTTTAGGAGAATTATTATGAAGCGAGTAATGAGTATTCAAGACATATCTTGTGTAGGAAAATGTTCACTGACTGTGGCTCTTCCTATCATTTCTGCGATGGGATTGGAGTGTTCTATCGTTCCTACTGCTGTGCTTTCGACGCACACGCAGTTTAGCGATTTCACATTCAGAGATTTGACGGATGATATGGAACCTATCAAGGAGCATTGGAAAAAGGAAGACTTTAAGTTTGACGCCATCTACACTGGATACCTTGGTTCAAAAAGACAGATAGATATAGTAGCGGATTACTTCGACACCTTTAGAAGAGACGACAACGTTATTATTATGGATCCAGCTATGGCAGATAACGGACAACTTTATGCTGGTTTTGACGAAGTCTTCGCCAAAGAAATGTCAAAGTTATGTGGGAAGGCTGATATTATACTCCCAAATATTTCAGAGGCATCACTAATGCTTGGTGTTAAGTATCCTGGCGAGGATGCTAGTATAGATGAGGTTAAAGATTTGCTACTTAAACTTGCTAAATTTGGTTCAAAGCATGCGGTTATAACTGGTGTGGAGTTGGAAGATGGCAAGTTTGGATTTATGGGATATGATACTGAGAAAGAAGAATTCTACAGTTACGGAAATGAAAAAGTAGATATGAAATCTCACGGTACTGGAGATGTATTTGCTAGTACATTCACTGGCGCACTAGTAAGTGGCAAGACAGTTTATGATGCACTTAAGATTGCAGCGGATTTCACTAGGGCAAGTATTTTGAATACTTACAATGATCCAGACTCTGTGGATTACGGAGTAAACTTCGAAAACGAAATACCATTTTTGGTAGATTTAATAAAATAACAACGAGTACCACCTCAGAGACCTTCGGTCTCTTTCGTGTGGACAGTCGTCAAATATAAAAAGAAAAGAGAGAATGGACAAATGGATTTGTTCATTCTCTCTTTTCTTTTTATATTGTACTCGTTGTTTTACAAA
>CADBBS010000147.1 GCA_902793045.1 uncultured Lachnospiraceae bacterium | reverse complement strand
ATGTGGAAATCAAATATCAAAAAAGTTAGAGTTAAAACAGATGGAAACGCAAAGAGAATGTACGTTTGTACACAGTGTTTGAAATCTGGTAAGGTTGAGAGAGCATAATTTTGCTCTGTCACTAATAAATGACTGTTCTTTTAGGAACAGTCGTTTTTTTATATATCGAAAAGACCTAAAAAAGGGTGGTTTTAAAGATTTTTAATCACTTAAATCTCTTTAAAAATCACTCAAAAAATAGTATAATATATAGACTATGGTTTATAGGAGGATAAGTCATGAAAGGTAAATTAGATACAGACTTAGGCCAGGTATTAATTAGCCCAGATGTTATTGCACAGTATGCTAGTGAGACTGCTTACGAGTGCTTTGGAATCGTGGGAATGGCTATGGTAAGCGTAAAAGATGGACTTGTAAAACTACTAAAGAGAACAAGTTCTACAATGGGTATCAATGTAGAAATTGATGAGAAGAATGAAATCTCTATAGACTTTCATATCATTGTTTCATACGGTGTAAATATTGTCACAATAGCAGACAATATTATTTCAAGTGTGAAATATAAAGTTGAAGAGTTTACAGGTATGACTGTAAAGAAAGTCAACGTTATTGTTGAAGGTGTAAGAGTAATAGACTAATAAAGGTTAATTATAGAATAAAGTAATATTAATTACTTTAGGAGGAATTATCGTGGAATTAATGAGTATAAGCGCCGAATTGCTACAAAAGGCATTTATTGCGGGCGCGAAAAATCTTGAGGCAAACAAAGAATATATCAATGAATTAAATGTATTTCCAGTTCCAGACGGAGATACAGGTACTAACATGACACTAACTATTATGTCAGCAGCACAGGAAGTTGGTGGTATTGATAAACCAGATATGGAGACAGTTTCTAAGGCTATCTCATCTGGATCACTTCGCGGTGCTAGAGGTAACTCTGGTGTTATTTTGTCTCAGTTGTTTAGAGGATTTACTAGAGAAATCAAGAAAGAACAAGAGATTAATGTAGAAATACTATCTAGAGCTTGCAATAAGGCTGTAGAGACTGCATATAAGGCTGTTATGAAGCCTAAAGAAGGTACTATCCTTACAGTTGCTAAGGGTATGGCTGAAAAGGCTGAAGAATTAGTAGCAGAGAGTGAAGATTTGATCTACGTGGTTGATGAGATTATCAAACACGGTGATTATGTTCTAAGTCAAACTCCTGAGATGCTACCAGTTCTTAAGGAAGCTGGAGTGGTAGACTCTGGTGGAGAAGGTCTTATGACTGTAGTTAAGGGTGCCTTTGACGCTCTCCAAGGTAAAGAAATTGATTATACTTTGGAAGGTGTTGCAAAAACAGGCAGCGGAGCTAACCTTGATGACATTGAAGTAGAAGAAGCAGATATTAAGTTCGGTTACTGTACTGAATTTATTATAAATCTAGATAATCCATTGGATGAAGCTGAAGAAGACAAATTCAAAGAATTCTTGCACTCAATTGGTGACTCAATCGTAATGGTTGCTGATGATGAGATCGTAAAAGTTCACGTTCACACAAACCAACCAGGTGAAGCATTCACAAGAGCTTTAACTTATGGTTCTTTGTCGAGGATGAAAGTGGACAATATGCGTGAAGAGCATCATGAGCGTCTAATTCAAAATGCTGAAAAGAGAGCAAAAGAACAGGCTGAAGCCGAGAAGAAGGCTGAGGCAAAGAAAGATGAACCTAGAAAAGAGAATGGCTTTATCGCAGTTTCTGTTGGTGAAGGTCTGGACGAAGTGTTCAAGAGTCTAGAGATAGACGCTATCATTTCTGGTGGTCAGACGATGAACCCAAGTACAGAAGATATTTTAAATGCTGTTGATAAAGTTAATGCAGATAACATCTTTATTCTTCCAAATAATACAAACATTATTCTTGCCGCACAGCAGGCAGAGATTCTATTGGAAGATAAGAGACTTATTGTTATTCCTTCAAAGACTATCCCTCAGGGAATCGCAGCTATGCTAGGATTTATCCCGGGCGAGAGTCCAGAAGATAACAAAGAATCTATGATCGAGAGTATGAGTGGTGTTGCTACAGGTGAAATCACTTATGCTGTGAGAGATACAGTTATAGATGATCACGAGATTAAAGAAGGAAATATCATGGGTATTGGCGATGACGGTATCCTAGCTGTAGGCGAAGACCTAGAGGCTACTACTATAGAAATGATTGAAAATATGGTAGATGAAGATTCTGGAATGATTAGCGTTTACTACGGCGAAGACGTGAAAGAAGAAGACGCTAATAAATTAGTAGAAAAACTAGAAGAAAAATTCCCAGATGTAGAAGTTGAATGTTATATGGGTGGTCAGCCTGTATACTATTACATTACTTCTGTGGAATAGGAGAGTTTAATGGCAGACGTATTTGTAGAACAAATTATAAAGAGGAAACTATCACTAGGAGGATTGGCAATCAGAATTGGTGCCATCTTCCTTGTGCTTATTGGAATACTTTTATTGCCAGTTCTCAAACTAATTCTTACTATAACAGTTACAGCGCTATTTATTTATTTGGCTTACTTAGCGTTTGTATATACAAGTGTCGAGTGGGAATACTCATTGGTTAATGGTGAATTAACTATTGATAAAATCCTCGGCAAAAGAAAAAGAAAACCGGGCGAGACTTACGACATTAAAAAGGCCACACTAATTGCGCCTGCGTACAGCGAGGAAGTTCTATCTAAGTCAGAGTATCTAACAAAGATGGACTATACCGCTACAAATAATAAAGATAACCACTACGCTATCATCATTGATGATGTGGAAGGTGTTAAGGGAGCGCTCATGATTACATTTGAGCCAGATGAAAAAATGCTGGATGCTATGTACAATGTGCGCCCTAATATTATGAAAAGATAGAAAGAGAGGGAAGTTTTTATGAGCAAGATTATTGGCGATGCAATTACATTTGACGACGTGTTACTAGTGCCTCAGTACTCAGAGGTTACTCCAAACATGGTTGATTTAACAACCAATCTTACTAAAAAGATTAAGCTTAATGTTCCAGTTATGAGTGCAGGCATGGATACTGTTACTGAGAGTGGAATGGCTATAGCAATGGCTAGGCAAGGTGGTATTGGAATCATCCATAAAAATATGACAGTAGAGCAACAGGCAAATGAGGTGGATATAGTTAAACGTTCAGAGAATGGTGTTATTACAGATCCATTTTCACTAAGCCCAGATCATACTTTGGCGGATGCTGACGAGTTGATGGGTAAATACAAGATCTCAGGTGTGCCTATTGTGGTAGGTAAGAAGTTGGTTGGTATTATCACTAATCGTGATTTGAAATTTGAAACTGACTTTAGTAAGCCTATTAAAGATTCAATGACTTCAGAAAATCTAATCACAGCAAAAGAGGGTGTGACATTAGATGAA
>CADBBS010000146.1 GCA_902793045.1 uncultured Lachnospiraceae bacterium | reverse complement strand
CAACCTGTATATGTTGTAAACCGATTCTTGGAACAACTCCACTTCTCAATGCTTGGATAATTGTTTCTCGTTCTTTTGGTTTTATTACTTTAATCATATCAGTTTGTCTTTAAATTCTGTCATAACATATATTGTGTCACCATCATCTTCAATGACGGCATCTTCAATCTTATTATAAGAGTAGTCGTTTATCCGTTCCAAAACAGAGCCAATCATAAGATGATGTTTTTGACAAATTGATTCAACTTCGCTTCTTTGCCAGGACTCTTTAGAAAGAAGAACAGAAAGAACACTCATAATATCATTATAATCCCGTGAAGTAGATACTGTTTCTTCGTCTTCAAAAATGTCGGCCAAAATATCTTGTGCTTGTTTCGTTTGCTCTTCTACTTTTACAAGTTGTTCTGAACTCAGTGAGATTGAATGATTAAAGGCTTTATTGATAGTGTATTTTGTAACACAATTTTCTTTCTCAATAGTTGCAAAATCTTCATCCTCAGAAACAACCCGATGAATTAATGTATGTATGGATTGCTGATCTACATTAAAAAGAGGAAGTACATTTTTCAAATAATCCAATCGTTTGGGAAAGGACTGATTATTGTATGTTGTTAAGCATGTGGCAAAAGCAACAAATCGCCTTTTAGATTCTTCTGCCAATTTGGTAATTTCATCTTTGTTGTTCTTTGTCAGTTTATATGAGGAAGTAATAAGTAACCAGCGAAGATATGCTAAAAGGTATTTTTGAGTAGGAACATTATTTACTTCTTTTTTGATATAATTTTCAATCATAATTATATCATTATCAGAGCAGGTGTTATTGACGATATATACGCCAATTTTAATCAATTGTTCAAACTTATATGATACAACTTTGTCAATTTCCTCATTATTTTTTTCTCTAAAAAGTATGCATATATCACCATAATTAAAACGTTTTTCGTCAACAAAAAAATAAGGAACGATGCCATATCCTATTTTACCGATACACTTAATTATTGAAGTTATTTGGGCTTTGTCAATTTTTTTTCCTGTTCCTTTTGCATCCTCATCAATTCCTAAAATACTATTAATAGAAATAGCTGTGTAGTCTTGTGACTCCGTTTTTTTCTTAAGTCTTTCCAAATATAATTTGGCATCTACATTATCATGAATTTTGAAAGTTGATGGCAATGCAAATAGGGATAATGTTGGCGATATGTTATGTACAGTTTTGTACTCTTTTAGTTGTCTGGACATATCTTTGCAAAAATCTTTGACACAATCTTTTATGGCATAAAAAATTTGGCAGTCTTCACGTAAACGAATGCTTAATGCCAAATCATAGCACAGCAATGTGTCAGAAAGAGTTCCAGATATGCGTGTTATGTCATAGTTTAAACTTAAATAGTTACAAAAATGAGAAACACCTTCAGTGGGATTAACCATTTTCATAATATCTGAGGAGACATACAATCCTACTTGATTAATAAAGTCTTCCGATATGAGTTCAATGGGTATTTCCTGGTTTTTATTTATGTGCTTTATAATATTATAACATATTCTGTTTAAGATGCTCTTTTTATTATGAATACTATTCCCATTAAGAATATCCAGTTCTTTTCCCTTAAAGGAAAAGGCGATGGCTGCATTGATAAATAGTTCGAGATCTAACATTTCTATATTATTCTCTAAACAGCTGATATATAATTCAAGAGAGTAATTAATCATATCAAATCTCTCTTTCTCGTCTGTTGAGTCATCCAAGAACATTCTTAGTTGAATTCCAAAAAGATAAATTGCCAGTGTAGATAAAGATATTTCTGACAAACTCTTTTCTTCAGCCAACCACGAAAGATATTCATATCTATGAGTAGGATGCATGTCAAAATAGCTACTGAACGGTTTTTCTTCCAATTTTTTTCTTTCTATTGGTAGCTCTATTTGAATAACTGGTCCTAATAATCGTGTTAATTTGTAATCGCGATTGTAGATACTGCCATTATTTTGAATGTATTGTTTCTTTTTATATGATTTTGGGATTTCAAAAAAATCACCTACATAAAAATAGCCTTTCTTTAATAAGAAACCATTGACTTCTATCACTTCTCCTGGCCTAATCCATTGGCAACATTGTGCTTTTTGAGACACATAGTCTTTTAGCATATCAGCATGTTTGTGCTGAAAGGACTTGCGCCAAGATTCATATAATCCCCAGTCTGATCTCATAATGTGCTAACTAAAAGTCTTTCTCAACTTGTTCAAAAGATGTTATTTTACTAAGTAGATTCATTCGCTGACTAACCGACAAGTCGCATCCGAAAATTTTGTTTCCTTTGTTAAGGAAATAGATTGTAGCATTTCTCTCCGCCTCACTGGAAACAACAATATGATTGACTAGTGTAGTTATTTCAATGTTGTTAAGATGGAGATATAATTCACGTGGATAGTTCTTACTTAATTTCAACATAAAGTTGTCAGCCTGCTCTTTTGACGCAAAATTCAACCATCCTAAATTAGGAGAAGGTCTATTACAATCAGGAATAACAATTCGCCATTCTCGTTCTTCCATATAGTCATATCCACATGTTTCTTTATATGGTTTGGAGAAGCCGATAATACTATCTATTGCATTTACATCCTTAATCTTCTCAGAATATTTCTCACGTATATCGGCTCTCATAATGAGGTTTTTAAACTTCAACTCCTCTCTAGTGTTTTTAAGAGGGACTTCCATTTCATTATTCGGTATCTCTCCACCTATTATTTGATTAACAAAACCATCTTTTTGAATAGATAGTTTTATCAATTGTTCATCAAAAATCGGGTGACACCTATATTGTACCGGATTCATTATATAATCTGTCGTGTTAACTGCCTTAATCAATGCCTCACGATTAAAACCTATCATATAATTACCATATTTTTCTCTATGGTTTTGTGTTCTGAGAAGAGGAATGTCACAAAAACAAATCATAGGTATTGCAATACCTTTGCATTCAATGATCTTATTTCCTTTCTTTAATTCAATATCCCAGCCTTGTTTTGCTACAATATCATCAAAAGGCTCGTAGCAATAGCTAAATCTTAAACCTTCTGATAGAATTTGCTTAAAGACTTCAAATTCTCTTGTGAAATGAAACAATGACGAAGAGTTTACCATTTATATCTCCTTATTTTGAAGCAACTAATAATTCCCTAACATCAACATCTAAATGCTTAGCAATATCATAAAGCTGTTCCACAGATGGCTGCACCTTGTTGGTCATCCATCGCGATACTGTTCCCAGGTTGCGGCCCATCTGCTCTGAGAGCCATGTGCCTGTTCTTTCTTTCTCGGCCAGTACTATCTTGAACTGCGTTCGAGCCTGCTCACGCTCGGCAGAATTGAAGTGATTGCCCAACATTGAGCGTTCTGTGCGCAAATATAATCAAAAATATTGAGGATACAATAATTCAAGAACATAAATTAAGAAAAAGAGTCGTCTTTTCTCTTGATATGGGAACATTCCGTGGGCGCAAAAGGGTCAGGAATCTTTGCGCCCTTTTCACGAAGGGCAAGGGAACGGCTGTATTATCCAATTCCTTGCTCCTCACATCAACAGGACGTGAATTCTTGCCAATTTTTACCCAATCCTCGTGAAGACTGGGGTTCTTGCAAGTATGCAAGCGACCAGAGGTCGAGTGGGTCAGAATGTAAACGTAGCCTGATTCTTTGTAGTTCATATTGTTATTCCTTTAATTTCTTTTTTAGCGTTTCAGCACCAAAAGACACAATGATGCCTAACCCTTTGCGCCCTTACTTGAACGTTATGGCACAGGATCTTCAAGAGGTTCGCTGACCATCATGGGTTGATACTCGTAAGTATCGGACGTCGTGTAG
>CADBBS010000145.1 GCA_902793045.1 uncultured Lachnospiraceae bacterium | reverse complement strand
AGGAGCATACAAAAATTAGGAGCTTTCATAGGTGACTGCTTATTAGTATCAGTTAAATAGATTAGAGGAATGCTAGAATTAGCACTTATTTGCAATCTAAATTGACCATCATATGTCTTGATGGTTAGGATAAGCTCATCGCTTTCTGGCTGTGCAATTTTGGTTATGCGTCCCTGGCTTAATTTACTTCTAAATTCGCATGCCAAGGCTGCCACAGTTGTTCCGTCAAATGCCATAAAAACCCCTTTAAAATCGTCTTTTCGGACTAATTTTAGTATGTTTATGCCCCCAAGTCAACCTTGACGGTATTTCTATAATAAACTATAATATTACGGAATATGTAAAGGCATAAAAAGAGGTTTTTATGATTAAAAGTATGACAGGATTTGGCAGATGTGAAGTGAGCAGAGACGAGCGAAAAGTCTCTGTTGAAATCAAGTCTGTTAATCATAGATATTTGGAATTAGGAATCAAAATTCCTAGAAAATTAAACTTTCTAGACAACGATATTCGCAACCTAGCCAAAGAATATGTGGAGCGCGGAAAAGTAGATGTTTTCGTGACTTACCAAAACTTGGGAGAGGGCGACGAAGATATCAGATACAATGCTGCTTTGGCAAAAGAGTACTTTGACGCGTACACTCAGATTAGTGAAGAACTAGGTACAGAAAATGACATTAAGACTAGTCACATTATGAAAAGTCCTGATGTTATTACAATCGAGAGCGCAGAAGAAGACGAAGATGCAGTAAAAGACATTGTGCTTGAGGCTTGCAAGGGCGCATTGGAAAAGCTAGTTGAGTCTAGAACAAACGAGGGTGAGCGTCTAAAGAAAGACATTTTGGCTAAGCTTGATAGCATAAGTGAGAATGTTGACTTTGTCGAAGAGAAGAGTCCAGTAATCGTGGAAGAATATAAAGAAAAGATTAATGAGAAGATCCACGAACTACTTGATGATACACAGATAGATGAATCTAGAATTGCTCAAGAAGTTACAATGTTTGCCGATAAGGTTTGTGTGGACGAGGAAATTGTAAGACTTAAGAGCCATGTAAAGGCTATGATTCAGACATTTGACCAAGAGGGTGCTGTTGGACGTAGACTTGATTTCATTACACAGGAGATGAACAGAGAAGCAAACACTACACTTTCTAAAACTACTGATAAAGATATTTCAGAAAAAGCAATAACGCTAAAAACTGATATTGAAAAAGTAAGAGAACAAATTCAAAACATTGAATAGGATATATTATGAAAAAAGGTAAACTACTTATAATTTCAGGATTTTCGGGAGTGGGCAAAGGAAGTATAGTTAGAGAGATGCTTAAGGCTTTCGATAATTATAAAATTTCTATTTCTTGCACAACTAGAGATCCTAGACCTAAAGAGGAAGATGGTGTTCACTATCATTTTGTCAGCAAAGAAGAGTTTGAAAAGATGATAGAGAATGATGAACTATTAGAGCATGCAAAGTATGTGGACAATTACTATGGTACGCCAAAGAAGTTTGTCGAGGAATGCTTAGAAAAAGGCGAGAATGTTATCTTAGAGATTGAGTCTGAGGGCGCTAGAAAAGTTAAAGAGAAAATGCCTGAAGCAATGATGATATTTGTTCTGCCGCCTACTGCAGGTCACTTAAAAGAAAGACTTCTAAAACGTGGCTCTGAAGATTCAGAAGGCATTGAAAAACGTTTGCAGAAGGCTGTGGAAGAAACAGATGCATTAAAGCACTATGAATACTTTGTTATAAATGACGAAGTGGACAAAGCAATTGATAACATTGATAAAATAGTTACTGATACTAATCCAGACTTAGTGAGCGAGGATGAAGTATTAAAAATAAAAAACGATATTATTAACAATTCGAAAGGAGAATAGATATGTTACATCCATCATATACTGACCTTATGGAAATCGCGAACAGCGATGTGGAAGATGGCGAAACACCTGTAGTTCAGAGTAGATATTCTATCGTTATGGCTACAGCAAAGAGAGCTAGACAGTTAGTGAAAGGTGCTGAACCACTAGTTGACGATTACAACTATGACAAGCCTTTATCAACAGCTGTAAAAGAGCTTTACGAAGGAAAATTAAAGATTCAAGGTGATGAATAAGACTAGAATAGATTGTACATACGTGCAATCTGTTTTAGTGTATAGAAATTTGAGGTATTGGTTTGAAAGTATTTTTAGTATCTTTAGGATGCGATAAAAACTTAGTTGACTCAGAACATATTTCTGGCATTTTGCAGGCGTCTGGTTACACATTTACAGATGATGAATCAGAGGCGGATATTATCATTATAAACAGTTGCTGTTTTATAAATGATGCAAAAGAGGAAAGTATTAACACTATCTTTGAGATGGCTAAGTATAAAAACGACCGATGCAAAGCACTTGTCTTAGCAGGTTGTTTGGCGCAAAGATACCACGATGAAATAAAAGATGAAATACCTGAGATTGATATTTGTATAGGAACCACTGCCTTTGACGATATCGCAAAGACTTTGGATGAGTACTTCAAAGATAAACGTAAGATTGTTGATCTAGAAGATATAAACTGTCCGGCAGGTTTCAAAGCACCTAGAGAGATTTCTACTTTTGGAGGATATGGTTATTTAAAGATAGCAGAGGGTTGCGATAAGCATTGTACTTACTGCATCATTCCAAAAGTGCGTGGAGATTTTAGAAGTGTTCCTATTGAGAATGTGCTAGAAGAAGCAAAGCAGATGGCTTCTCTTGGAATTAAGGAGATTAACCTTATCGCGCAAGAGACCACAATGTATGGCACAGATTTATATGGTAAGAAGTCGCTTCATATTTTGATTCATGAATTGTCTAAGATAGACGGCATCAAATGGATTAGAATTTTATATTGTTATCCAGAAGATATTTATGATGAATTAATTGAAGAGATTAAGAATAATGAAAAAGTTTGTCACTATTTAGATTTACCTATTCAGCACGCGAGCGATAGGATTTTAAAATTAATGGGAAGACAAACTACACAGGCTGAGATTAAGTCTAAGATTAATGCTTTAAGAAAAGCGGTTCCAGATATTGTTCTTAGAACGACGTTGATTTCTGGCTTCCCTGGCGAGAGCGACAAAGACCACAAAGAAGTATTGGACTTTGTCGAAGACACAAAGTTTGACAGACTAGGAGTCTTTACATATTCGCAAGAAGAAGGAACACCTGCGGCAGGCATGGATAATCAGATTGATGAAGATGTTAAAGTCAGAAGACGAAACGAGATTATGGAACTTCAGCAGGAAATCGTTTTTGATAAGAACGAGAGTTTAGTAGGGGAAAAAGATTCCGATGGAAAATGCTTACATCGGTAGAACATATATGGATGCACCGGGAGTTGATTCAAATATTTTTGTCGTCACCGACGAAGAATTGATGAGCGGTGATTTTGTTAAAGTTTCTGTGACGGGCGCTAACGATTATGATTTGATTGGCGACATGACAGAACGATTGGAGGATTAAATGAATTTACCAAACAAACTAACAGTATTTAGAACAATTTGCATTCCTTTCTTTGTATTCTTTTTACTTGCACATTTTGTGCCAAACAATTATTTGTTTGCATTGATTGTATTTGTTATTGCAAGTTTGACAGATTTACTTGATGGAAAGATCGCAAGAAAGTATAACTTGGTAACAAACTTTGGAAAGTTTATGGATCCACTTGCTGACAAGCTTTTGGTTTGCGCAGCACTTATCAGTTTGGATTCATTAATTACAAGCCAACAGTATGCAGGACATGTTTGGTTTACTGTCAGTGTAATTATTATTATAAGTAGAGAGATATTTATCAGCGGATTTAGAATCCTAGCTGCTGATCAAAATGTAGTTTTGGCCGCAGGATGGTGGGGCAAAGTTAAAACTGTTTTGCAGATGGTTATGACTATAATAATGATTATTTATCTTCAAGTTAAAGATTGGATTGTGCCATGCAAATTGAAAATTCCTGATTCTGTGATTTTAGGTGTTGGTATTTTCATTCAAGTACTAGTGGCAGCAACACTATTCTTTACAGTATTCTCTATGATTGATTATGTTATTAAAAACAAACAAGTTTTGAAGAATTAATAGATGTGAGGTTTAAAATGAGCGCTTATAAAAAGATGACGGACAATGAGCTCCGCGAGGAATTAAAAAGTTTAAAAGAAGAATATGCTAAGCTTTGTGAGTCGGGACTTAATCTAGATATG
>CADBBS010000144.1 GCA_902793045.1 uncultured Lachnospiraceae bacterium | reverse complement strand
CCAACCAGCAAAGCTTATGTAAAGTTTTAAATTATGTAAAGATTTTGATTCAAGATCGCATTACTACAACACTCTTACAGCAAATTTCTTAACATAAATCATTGCCGATTAAATGACTTCAACCATTCTCTAAGATCTAGATTGTTATCCCACTTCGCCTCTTGCTGTGGAACAATCTCTTTACTAGCTGCTTCTATTGCTTTTCGTTTATGATTTGCATCTGCACGTGCATATACTTCTGTCGTTGTAACACTGCTGTGCCCTAGCAAATCGCGTATGTACATAAGATCTACCCCAGATTCAAGTAGTTCCATTGCTGTTGTATGTCTCATTTTGTGAGGACTTAAATCGGATGGAACTAATAACGTATCAATTTTACTTGCCTTTTGGCCGTATTTAGTAAATATGTAGTTTATCCCTTGGCGGGTAAATTGTTTCCCCATATGATTTTTAAACAACAATTCAGAGTATTTATCCTCGCTTTCATAGTTCATTTTAGATAGATATTTTCTTATATAAGGAAGAATTGTTTGTAGAATAGGAACGTATCTGCTTTTATTTCCTTTTCCATGTACAAGCAAAGTACATGGTTCGGATAGAGATAAATCTCCAACAAGGATATTGATAATTTCCGATACTCGTATTCCTGTTGTATACATTAACATCAACATTACATAGTCTCTAAGGCCATTCGTTTGCTGAAGATTTATTTGGCTAATAAGAAGTTTAACACCGTCAGTTTTCATATATGATATTTCTGGCTTGTAGGTATGCTTCATAGGAATAGCAAGAATTGACTGATATTCGTCTAGATAATCAGGGTATTCAAATGATAGATAGTGAACAAAAGATTTCAATGCCGCAAGACGAATATTCCTTGTAGCGGTAGAATTTGAACGCTCACTTTCTAACCATGATAAAAAACTAACGATTGTTTCTTTCTTAAAATCTTGAAGTGTAATTTTTTCGGGCTTAATCTTTTTGATATCAGACATAAAATTCAAAAACAGAATAAAGGCATATCGATATGTTTCAATAGTTCTCGGAGAACTACCACACTCACTAGGTAAATAACTAGTTAAGAATTTGCCAAGACTGGTTGCAAAATCTGTTGTTTTCATTATTTCATACCTCCAAATATATCTTCTACTTTACATTTGAACTTTTCTTCTAATTGTGGAAAAAGTTCAATTGTAAGTCGTACGTACTTTTCCGTGGCATAGATTGTTTTATGACCTAAATAAGTTGAAAGAATTGGCAATGCAACATACATATCCATTCCGGAATCTGACAACTGCTTGAATGCATATACAGCCATATGGTGACGCCAATCATGTAACCTGGGTCCGTAATTATTACCTACATACGGTATTCCAGCTTGTTTCAAGAACAATCTGTGGTGTTCATATACATGGTCAGCCGTGAGTTTTCCGCCTCTGATATTAGAAAAGATATAGTCCTCATCGTTTAGAAGATAAAAACATTTATCTGCATATCTGTTAAGGAGCATAAGAAGATCATCGCCAACAACAACATACCTCTGTTTACTGTTCTTGGTTTCATTGAGATAAATAATACCTTTGTCAAGATCAATATCTTTCTTCCGTATCGATAAAGTCTCAGAGATTCGTGTGCCGCAGCAATATAAAATGCGGAATAAAACAGGATACTGGATAGCATTTTTCCGGTTCAAATCACTATAATTATCCACAGCTTTGAAGTATCTCTCGGTTTCTTCTTTAGTGTAAATATGCGGTTTAAAGTTAGAAGGAATAAACCTAACATCGCGAACTACATACACATCGTATCCTTTGAGAGAAAGGTAACGAAGAAAATTTTTGGAAAAATTAATTCTACTGTAAAAAGATGTTTGATGTTCGCTGTCACCTTTTTTGAGCCATTCATTTGCTTCCCTAACAGTGAATATTTTTTCTTTCAATCCTTGATTGTTGCAAAAACGATCAAAGACCCTGGCAAGAAAAATGAATGATTGTGCTTTAAACCCAGCTGCCATCTTTTCATTGATGTAAATACGAAGTTCTTCAGCAAATATAGAAGAAAAATTAAATTCGGTCATTTTCATATTAAATTTCCTTATAATGAGGAGAGTTAATTGACGGCATTGGAAGTGCACACAACTTTAACTTATCAAAATCGACACTTATGTAGACCGATGTCGATTCAGTGTTCTGGTGCCCAATAACAGAACTTATTACTGGCATTGAAACATTCTTTTTTAACAAATTTGTGGCAAGACTATGACGCAATGCATGAGGACCGTGTTTTTTCATATTCCAATCTTTAATATCGGCTTCTTTCATATATCTACACACTATTGAATGTAATGAACTAGTTGATAAAGGTTTTCCTTTGGTTTGATGTGATAGAGAAACAATTATTTCAGGAGCATTGGAATTTGGCCTGGAATTTTGCAGATAATCAATAATTGCGTTTCCAATTGATGCAAGAAGAGGATATTCTACAGGTAATCCTGTTTTGTGTTGTTTAAAACGGATGACATTTGCGTCCCAATCAATATCATTGAAACTAAAAGTTGCGACATCCATTGCACGCCAACCATACTGCGCCAGAAGTAGTAAAATTAGATAATCACGTTTTCCTATTGGCGATGCTCTCTCAACAGAATCAATCATCCTTCGTATTTCGTCAGGTTCGTAGGTTGTTGGCAATTTACAATTTTTTTGGTAATTGTCAGGCATAACAAATACGGAACAGTCTTTAGAATAAATGTGGCTGTCGTATACGAATCGTAAAAACCTCTTCAATGTTCCAGCACAATTATGTCTGCAAGCCAAAGAATATTTTTCTTCTTTGAAAAAATCTTCTATTGTTTTAACGGATATATTTTCATAAGAGAAAGAATGCCTTAACATAAATTTAGAAAAATGATTCAAATATAGACGCAGATTTTCTAACGTTCTTATTGATAGATTTTTAACAGTTTTACAATACTCCAAATAAGTAATTGCATTAGTTCCTATGGAGCCATCAAAAGTGTATTCCACTTTAGGAGAACGATATTCAAAATCTCCGGTTTTTTGGAATGTGATTAGTAGTCTAATGCTTCTTATCTGCAGACGAAGTGTAGGAGTAGGACGTTTAGGTAACAAGTGGCAACCAAACATTTCATCGCAAAAATGGTTTGCGATAACCTCATCAAATTCTGAGATTTTCTTCTCTTCTAGCCAGGTCCGTAATTGAGTCCAATATGCTCTAATTAAATTTTGGTATTTGTTTCTGTATTGCCTGCTGCTCAGTTCACTATCACAAAGTGCAATAAGTTGATCAATGTCTTTAACCATATCAAAAGCCTCCAATACGCTATTTTCATTAATGGTTATCTGACACGATTAATTTATGTTAAGAAATTTGCTGTAAGAGTGTTGTAGTAATGCGATCTTGAATCAAAATCTTTACATAATTTAAAACTTTACATAAGCTTTGCTGGTTGG
>CADBBS010000143.1 GCA_902793045.1 uncultured Lachnospiraceae bacterium | reverse complement strand
ATAAAAATTCTTTGTTTGTAGGAGGAAAGATATGAAGAAAATTATTAGAAGAACTCTAGCGATAGCATTGAGTTTATCAATGGTATTCTCAGGGTTTATGTTTAGTGCTGCAAAGGTAGATGCGGCCACACTTACTCAGGATGAGATTGACAGTATTGCAGGTAACGGTACTATGACGAACATGGTACTTAACAGTGCAGCAACAGCTTATCCTGGAGTAGCAGAAGGTAACATAGCAAACATAACAAATGGCAACTTCAGTGGACACTGTGCACTATCAAGTGGATGGGGCTACAGCGGAGAAGCTTATGCTATTTTGGATTTAGGTGCTATTTATAAGTCAGAATCTCTAGATGAGATTGTTTGTGCTTATAAAGATTATGCGGACAACGATACAGTAGTAGGCAGAACATACAATATCCAGTATTCAGAGGATTTGGTTAACTGGGATACTGTATACACATCAGGAACAATAGCAGCAGCTGATTTGGAAGACAGCAAGGCTTCAGTAAATGATGTTTCAAATATTACTGGAAGAGTTAGATATATCAAGATTGATTATCCAACACTTCCAACATACGGAATTCAGTTAACAGAGATTGCAGTTTTGGCTGCAGATCCAGAGTTGGCACCTGTTGAGACATGTGCTGATCCAGCAGCAGTTACGGCTTCGTCCACTGGTCTTGGAAAGATTACATTTAACATTACAGCAGGAGAAGACCAAGAAGGTTATGTATATTCTGCAAACTTGGATAGTCCTAACGGACAGTTGTTGAATGCAACTTGTCAGGCAGGCGTTGATTACACATACGATGTAGTTGGCGGAGACCACACAGTATTTGTTCAGTCACATTACAACGGAGCAATATCTCCTGGTATTAACTCAAATCAGGTTACAGTTAATACGTATGCGACAAAGGTAACAGATCCTACTTGGAACTACGGATATCAAAAGACATTTACAATGGACAGTGGTTCTTCAACAGAAGGAAACGGTAGTGTTACAGACGGCGTGATTTCAAGCAGCGCATATTCAACAGCTACAAAAGGACAAGCTGGTTCATGGTTCACAATCGATTTAGTTGATACATGGAAAGCAACAAGTTTTGAAACACTAGCAGTTTGGTTCAGATCTAATGTAGGTGGAACTTATCCAGGAAATGGTGGAATGAAGTTCCAGTATTCTACAGACGGAGTTGACTTTACAGATGTTGCTACTTTGACACAATCAGAGTTCTCAGCACAAAAAGGATCACAAACTAATCCATTCTTGATTACAGGTGATGTTTCAGGACTATCAACTGGAGCGGTTAGATACGTTAGAGTATACTTCCCTAACTCAGTTGCATATGGTGCACAGATTACAGAGTTTGGTGTTTATGATATAGACGGAGACGCAGAACTTGCTCCAGTAGAAACTGTGGACGATCCAGCAGGATTCACAGCTGAATCAGACGACTACAACGAAATCACAGGAACAATCACTCCAGCCACAGGTCAGGTTGAAGACGGATATACATGGAACGTATATTTGGACGGAGGCTTGGCAGCAGAAGGCTTGACTGGAGGAGACTATAGATTAGACGGCGTGGAAGCAGGCTCATATGATGTTACAGTTAAATCATACAAAGATGGATTCCTATCAACTGGACTTACTGTTGCAGACGTAGCAGTATCAGATGGATTCACATACAGTTCAACAACTGGCACAGGTGTGTATGATGACACAAACGAAAACGGAACAAACCTTATCACACAAAACGGCGCAACAGTTTCAGGCGTAACAGCTACAGCTTCAAACGGAAATGCTAATAACGCTATTGACTATAATGGTGGAACACGTTGGGAAGCTTCAGCAAATGATCCACAGTGGATTGCAGTTGACCTTGGATCAGTTAAGACAATTAAGGAAATTGATGCTTGGTGGGAGACTGCTAGTGCAAAAGACTTCAAAGTACAAGTTTCATCAGATGGAACAAACTATAAGACAGTAGGTATCGTAAACGGTGCAGCTTCAGGTGCAAATAGAAGAGATACTATTGTTCTTGCAGATACAGTAAGTGGTAGATATGTACGTATCTACGATACAGCTAGAACAACTAACTGGGGTCACTCAATTTTCGAAATGGCTGTATATGATGGACAGGAAGCTCCAGATAACTACATGGATGTTACAGATTACAAGGCTCAGGGAACATATCCTACAGAAACAGGTAAAATCTTTGCAGGATGGTTCGAAGATGCTGAGTTCACAACTGAGTACACAGAAACAACTGGATATGCTTACGCTAAGTTCATCGACGACGATGTACTAACAACTAAGTTCCAGATAGCTACAGATGATACAGCAGTACGTTTCATCAGTTCAGTAGATTCTATGGACTTCGAGGAAGTAGGATTCATTTTCACTGGTACTTATGGAAACGCTGAAATTACAGAAAAGACAAAGACTACTGAAAAGTTATATACAAAGATTACAGCAGCAGGAGAGAGCATTGAACCTGACGTATTTAGTCCAGATTCACATTACTTCTTTACATACACTATAAGAGGTATGGAAGATGCCACAACTAATTCAACATGGCATGTAACTCCATTCTATAAAACATTAGATGGAACTGTTGTAACAGGAACTCCAGGAGAGTTGCCACAAAACTAATAAAGAATATATGAATTAATATAGAAGAAGATCGGTGCTTCGGCACCGGTCTTTTTTGTTGAAGAAGAGTAGTAATGCAATACAATACTAACATAAAAAACGAAATACCATTCAAAAAAAGACACCTATATAATTACGCCACTTTAGATATGCAGCTAGATAGTATAAAATGGTAAAGAAGTTTAATTTTTAGGCTCTTTGTAGAAAAGGGCGAAATTAAAACAATAGTTATTTAGGGGAAATGGAAGGAGAAAAATGAACATGAAACTAACTAGAATAATAAAAATTAGCAAGAAAGTTTTAGCTGTCGTTTTGGCGTTGGCTATGACTTTCGTGGGCAGTTATTATATGCCAAAGACTGCCGATGCGGCTCAGCCAGGATATACTGATGCCATAATCGACAACGATTTCCATACAATTGGAACAAACGGATGGCAGTACAAGTTTAGAGGAAATCACCTTGTAGAGTATAAGGGTGGAACAGCTTATAATGATCCACTTATTACTAATATTACTAGAAGTGAGAACAATGATCACGATTTCCAGATTAAAACACCTGTAGCCACAGTTACGCCAGGTCATATTTACAAAATGACTATGAGAATTGACAATTATGGAAGTACAACGCAAGGAGCTTCTTGTTATGCTACAGTAACTAACCCAAGTGGCGACACAGATATTACATCTAACTATAATAACAAGGTGGATGTACCTGCAAACTCATATAGAGAGATTGAACTAGAATTTACAGCACCAGGAACAGGTCAGATTTATAGTAAAGTAAATTGGGGTTGGTCAGCTCTTTGTGAGTTCAAGTTCACACCAACTCTTGAAGACATTACACCAGCTGGATGGACTGAC
>CADBBS010000142.1 GCA_902793045.1 uncultured Lachnospiraceae bacterium | reverse complement strand
TTTAACAAAAGATCGTGAATACTTTATTGAGACTAAGTTAGGATATAATCTTTTAATAATAAAGAAAGAAAAGGCTCGTATTTTAGATGCGGACTGTCCGAATAAAATATGCGTGGACAAAGGTTACATATCAAAGAATGGTGAATCAATCATTTGTCTACCTCATAAAGTTGTTGTAACAATAGAATCAAGCGAAGACAAAGATGTGGACGCTGTGGCGGATTGAGGTGTGATATGGTAAGAAAGATTTCAGTAATTGCATTGTTTAGCGCATTTGCAATATTGGCTAGCTATATAGAGACATTCATTCCATCTATAGGAATTCCTGGAGTGAAGTTGGGACTAGCTAATATCGCAGTGGTTTTGGCATTATTTATACTAGATGCTGAGAGTGCGATTATTGTTAACGTGGTAAGAATAGTAATCGTTGGATTATTGTTTGGAAATATGTTTAGTATCGCATTTGCGTTAGCGGGAGCATTTGTTTCTGTCACAGTAATGATTATCGTGAAAAGATTCTTTGATTTTTCAATCATTACAGTATCTATATTTGGTGGATTCTTCCACAATGTTGGACAGTTGATAGTAGCATTTATATTAGTCGATAGTTACAGTGTGTTTGGTTATTTGCCAGTGCTTTTAATAGCAGGAATAATAACAGGATTAATTATAGGAATTTTAGCAAAAATATTATACGAGCGTACAAGTATGCTCTGTAAAAAAATACTTAATAATTAGGAGAAATTATGATTTCATACGTATCAGGAATAGTTGAATATGTTGATACTGAAAAAGTGGTTGTGGACAATCATGGAATTGGAATCTCTGTGTTTATGACTAATGATGATTTAAGCGTTATTGGCGAAGGCGAAGAGGTTAAACTCCACACTTACTTTAATGTGAAAGAAGATGCTATGCAGCTTTATGGATTCTTGAACAGGGAGAATCTTGAAATGTTTAAACTTCTTTTGACAGTTAATAAGGTTGGACCAAAGATTGCTTTGGGAATACTTTCTACATGCCCTGGTGATATGCTTAAGATGTCTATTGTTAGCGGCGATTCGAAGACTATTGCTAGTTCACCTGGTGTGGGAGCAAAAACTGCTGAACGCATCGTTCTTGAGCTAAAAGATAAGATTGAAATTGAGGGCGTAGAGGACTTTGTTCCAGAAAACAGTTCTGCAGATAGTTCGTTATCTAATGACGTGGTTGATGCGCTTGTGGAATTAGGATATTCGAAATCAGAAGCTATATCTGCTGTCAAACGTATAGACGAGACAGATGATATGAGCGTGGAAGATATGTTAAAGAAAGCATTGATGCTAATTGGTTAAAGGAATTTGATTATGTCAGATAAGAGAATTATTAAAACTGAAGTCACTACTGAAGACAAAGCGGTAGAAAAAGGCTTAAGACCACAAAATCTTGATGATTATGTAGGTCAGGAAGCTATTAAAGAGAAAATTAAGGTTTATATCGAAGCTGCAAAGAATCGAAATGAACCTCTTGATCATGTGGGGGTTAACATTAAAGTAACAAGTGGACCGGCTATTGAGAAGCCAGGAGAGATGGCAGCCATCTTAAATGGGCTTCAAGAGAACGATATTTTGTTTGTTGACGAAATTCACAGACTTAACAGACAGGTGGAAGAAGTCTTATATCCAGCTATGGAAGACTATTCAATCGATATTATGATTGGAAAGGGACAGGGTGCTAGATCCATTAGACTTGATCTTCCGAAGTTCACGTTAATAGGAGCGACTACTAGAGCGGGACTTTTGACAGCTCCTTTAAGAGATAGATTTGGAGTTATAGATAAACTCGAATTTTACTCGGTAGATGAACTTAAAGAAATCATTATTAAATCGGCAGATAGACTTGATGTACAGATAGACGATGAAGGTGCATTAGAACTTGCTAGAAGATCACGTGGCACACCTAGACTTGCAAATAGACTACTTAAAAGAGTTAGGGACTTTGCCCAGGTTAAATACGACGGAGTTATCACTAAAGAAGTGGCTAACGATGCACTTGATAAGCTAGATGTAGATAAATCTGGACTCGACAAAGGAGATAGAACAATACTTGAAACTATCATTATGAAATTTGGCGGAGGTCCAGTGGGAATCGACTCTATAGCAGCCGCCATAGGCGAAGATTCCGGCACACTTGAAGATGTGTATGAACCATACTTAATTCAGAACGGATTTATCCAAAGAACTAAGAGTGGAAGGGTTGCTACAGACCTTGCATACAAGCATCTTGGTATTGAAAAAGAACAGTAAAATTGCTATATTTATATGTAGCGAATTTAAAAGAAAAGGAGATTTTTAAAATGAAAAGAATTATTTCTATCGTACTAACTTTGACACTAGTATTAGGTTTGTCAGGTATTGTTAGTGCCCAAAATCCAGGTACGGATGTTTCAGCAGGAAGAGCATGGACTTCATACTCAATCCACGGAAACAATGCTGAAGACAAAGGTGAGTGGGAGAACGAACTTAAGAAAGCTCATCAGGTATGGAACATTAAGGCTGATAAGGCTGCTGTTCAGGCTGCTAAAGGTAAGCTTGATGCATACTACACATATGGTGAATGTGCTAAATTTAAGAGTTCTGCAGCTGACAAATTTGTACTTGACGTAACAAGTACTGGTTGGAGTGCTAATTACAACCCAATGACAGGTGCTGTTGTTCAGTCAAACCCTTGGGGTGTTACAACTACTAAGGTTGTTCCAGTTGAAAGAGGACGTTACTACACAGTTTCTTTCAAGGTTAAGAGTACTCTAAAGAACGAGATTACAAAGTGTGATGACACTACAGTAATTAAAGGTCTTAAGAACTGGGAAGGTAAAGATTGTCACTACACAGAAGGTACTGGAAAGTACAACTATGTAAAACACTTCCACATTAAAGCGTATGACAACACTGATCCTGATGGAGCAGCTCTTGCACTACAGGGAATCTCAGCTACATATGCTGGAAAGAATGTAATGACAAAGACTAAAGATTTCAATAACCTAATTGGTATGGACAGCAGAAATACTGATTATGTTAATGTTACTATGAAAGTTTTAGTTCCATCTGACAAAGCTGATTATCAGAAGAAAGCTTCATCACCTACAATGGGTATCAAGATGGCATTTGGTCCATACTTGAAAGAGTTCAAAGATGAGAACAACATGAGCGGTGAAGTTGAAGTTAAAGACTTCAAAGTTTTAGCTGGAACAAAAGCTGCTGCAGCTGGAAAAGCTAAAGTTAAGAGCGTTAAAGCTGCTAAGAAGAAATTAACAGTTAAGTATAAAGCTTCAGGCGCTAAGAAGTACCAGGTACAGGTTGCTCTTAAGAAGAACTTCAAGAAGGGTCTTAAGAAGAAAACTACTACAAAAACTAAATGGACATTCAAGGGCCTAAAGAAAAAGAAAAAATACTTCATCAGAGTTAGAGGAGCTAAGAGCTACAACGGAACTTTGATTTGGGGTAAATGGTCTAAAGTTAAGAAGAAAAAGACTAAATAATATGCTATAATAGACTAGCTATTTTGCTAAAAGGAGTAATTAATTATGTCGTCAAAAAATTATATTGATGTGGTCATCGATGGTAAGATTTACAATATCGGTGGTTTTGAAAGTGAAGCATACTTACAGAAAGTCGCTTCATACATCAATAATATGATTTTAGAATTTAAGAAAAATGAAGATTTCAGAATGCAGAAGCCAGATATGCAACGCATTCTTCTTGAAATCAACATTGCTAATGATTACTTCAAGGCAAAGAAACAAGCAGATCTATTAGAAGATGATTTAAGTATCAAGGAAAAAGAAGTGTATGATTTAAAACATGAGTTAATCCTGTCGGATGCTAAAGCACAGACAGCTACTGATGAATTAGAAAATGCACTGGAAAAGATTAAAGAGCTTGAGAAAGAAATCATCAGACTACAATCAAGATAAAAATTATAAACGATCAGGCTTAACGGCCTGGTCGTTTTTAACGTTTTAATGCTATTTTAATAAAACATTTGTAGGATAACATTATGAAAAGAGATATAGAGCTCTTAGCACCTGCTGGCTCATATGACATTGCAATTGCTGCTATAAATGCAGGAGCAGATGCAGTTTACTTGGGCGGTGAAAACTTTGGTGCGAGAGCAAATGCAGAAAATTTAAATATCGAAGAGATTATAGATGTATTGAACTATGCACATCTTAATGGACGCAAAGTTTATCTTACAATAAACACTCTTCTAAAAAATAAAGAGATTAAAAATGATCTCTATGATTTTTTGCGCCCTCTATATGAGAATGGACTTGATAGTGTGATTGTTCAAGATGTTGGAGTATTGTTATTCGTTAAAAAACATTTCCCTGATTTAAAAATACATGCTAGTACTCAAATGACAATTAGTGGGAAAGAGACAGTTAAATGGTTAAAAGATTTAGGGGCGGAAAGAGTAGTTCTTCCAAGAGAACTATCTATTGATGAAATTAAAGACTTGAGAGGTACAGACATAGAGATAGAGTCTTTTGTTCATGGCGCTCTTTGTTATTGTTACTCCGGACAGTGTTTGCTTAGCAGTTTTATAGGTGGACGAAGTGGAAACAGAGGAAGATGTGCACAGCCTTGTAGATTACCTTACGATGTTATTTACGATGGCATGCTCATAAACGAATCAGATGAAAAATATATTTTAAGTCCAAAAGATATTTGTGCTTTGTATTTGTTGCCAGATATTATTGATTCAGGCGTAACTTCTCTAAAAATAGAAGGGCGTATGAAAAAGAAAGAGTATGTCTGTGGTGTTGTTAGCATTTATAGAAAGTACTTAGATATGATTTTAAATGGTGAAAAGTTTGAAGTTGAAGAATCAGATATCAAACTTTTAATGGACCTATTTAACAGGCATGGCTTTAATGAAAGTTATTTCTATACTAAGAATGGTCGCGAAATGATTTCTCTTAAAGAGCCGGCATTTAGAGAAGAAAACAGAGAGTTCACAGAATATTTGCGCGACAAATATTCTAATAAAACTCTAATGAAACCATTGTATATTGATGTTAAATGTAAGGTGGGAGAACCTTTTGAA
>CADBBS010000141.1 GCA_902793045.1 uncultured Lachnospiraceae bacterium | reverse complement strand
AAGCAAAATGAGCATAGGCTCAGTGGCTGCATCCCATATTCTTTTTATTAATGACACCTTTTCCCCTTCGCCAAAGGAATTGGTGCCATTCTTTTCTCTGGAAGTTTTAACTTCTTCGTCATTAAGTCCTTTATCTGGATTAACGCCTAATTCATTTAAAACTTCGCTTGCTGTTTGTTTAAAACTATCCATCTTTTACCTCTAGTCAGTTACTAGTTCAAAACTCTTCTTTTGATTGTGACTATTTAAGAAACGATATGTGTTTGAGTCCTTTGTACAATGAACTTTAACACCTTTTGTCTTTCCAAAAATGTCATCACCTAAATAGTCTATAGAATCTGGAAGAGTAATATCTTTTAGTTTACTGTTTGCAAATGCATTATCATGAATCTGAGTTATTCCGTCGCTCAAAATAATCTCTTCTACATTTGAGAATGCAAAAGCGTAAGACTCAATAGTCTTCACCGATGAAGGAACAATTACCTTCTTTACTTTCTTCGCTCTATCATAATCTGTAGAGAAAGTATTGGCTGCAATATCCGTAGCTTCCGATGGCACCCTTACATTTTCCAAGTCACCTGTATAAGCAACAAGTGTATCATCGCCATCTATCGCAAATCCCTCATCATTAAACAATCCATTTCTTATGTAGTAATCGTTTGTTGTCATATTAAAGTCCACTTGATCTTCTGCTGGTTCTTTCTTTGAGAAATAATACACCAGTTTACCGTGAACATTCACTTCAAAATGCTTCGACAAAGAATAGTCCTCTAAGTCATCAGTGTCAGCTGCGTAATCAGCCTCCAAGTATTCATCTGTATAATCGATAGGATAATCACTTCCATCAAGATTGATAGTGTGCTCTCCTATTTTGTATGTCCCTTTATTTACAAGGTTTCCATCTACGTCGTGCTTTTCATAGTCTCCGCCGTCCATATCTACTACAAAGAAGTCATCAACATCCACCATATACCATCTTCCATCTAGGTCAACAGATTTATAATTTTCCTTGTAAGTCAATGCTTCATGCTTCTTAAATTTAACAAATGATACCATAAAAACAATCATCAAGAAAAAGACGATATCTATTATCAATATTCTTTTTGCATTTCTAATTCTTTTTGTAGTAGTTCCCATTTTATTCTCTCTATTTATTTACTCACCAACTAACATTATATCAAAAATACTAGCGTATATGAATATACAAATATCTATATTTGCTATTTATTCTGCTCTGCTTCGTCCAAGTTCTTGAACCCTTCCATATGAACAGTATTCTCAATAGTCATCTTCGCCAAATTCTTTCCCTCGTGGAACAATCCAACGATAAACTTGCCATACATCTTTATAAGTTCATCTGAGTAAGTCAAAAGTTCACTCTCCAGCCAACTTTGGATATTCTTTGGCGAACTCTTCCATCCAGCCAACTTGAATATCTACTATCTGGTCCACTATCGCCCTAGTCTTCGCATCTTTAACTGGAAGATTTGGTTCTAGTTCCCTGTACTCATCAGGCGCAGTACTCTCCATCATCCTTGCATACTTTTCAGTAATCATGTTCCAGCCCTTAGCCTGATTTTCCTTCCAAAGATTAAGAAGAGTCTTTAGCATCTCATCTGTCCAAGTCATGTACTGGCTCTTTCGCATCACGCTGAATGTTGGCCAATCATCTTGGCAAGAAGCTCTACCGCCCTCATTTTGAACTTTATCAAAAACGTCAAATTCAATTTTGACTATCTCGTCTATAATCTCATCTCTGCTCTTTGTCTTAGGCCTTACTAATCTAGCAGCCTGAGGAGCCATCAAAACTTCGTGCACGTAGTCTCCCAAAAAGTTTGATTTCTTATCTTTGATGATTCCCTGCTCTTGAAGTTCATTTAGAATAAGCTTAGCAATCATCTCAATAATCATAACCTTCTGATCTTCGTTATTAATCATTCGGCTATCATACTTGAAATCTTTCCAGCATTCTCGCTGATCTTTCGTATCCGCCAAAGCCCTAAGCATATCTCCAACCTCTGGCAATATTTCCAAAGACTTAGAGCCTGTGAGCAACCACTTATAATATGGCGCGTACTGATCGTTTAGTAAAAACAAACAATGAAGTGTGTCTTCCATATACTTTGCAATACAGATTGCTGCTGTCACATAATCTTTTCTCGCCATTGAGCGCGCATAGTTCGCCTGCCCCATCTGTGACATCGAACTAATCATTCTAGCGAGTTTAACTCTGTACGCTTCAGGTGGCTGCGCCAAAAATCCTGAACGTCTCCTACTAAATTCTCCCAAGTCATCTCGCCAAACCTCACCGTTTGTAACTGTGGCTAGTTTGTAATCATCTATCTCCACCCAAGCCGCAGCTATTTCTGGTGGTTCTCTGTATCCAGTGTATTGTTCGAAGAAATCACCCATTCTCCAAACGCCCACTCTACCTTTGCCCATCTCGGTAGTAGCTCTCGTAATTCCCATGTAAGTCTGTGGGAGTTTGTCGTACTCTTCTTGTACCTTGTCTCCCATAGCTTTATATAGTTCCTTTGGAAGCCAAATACAAAAGCCCGGTCCAAAGTCGTGGTCTCTTGAAAAAGCATCGTCATAGCCAAAGACTTCGGAGCCCTCGCCCACAAGTCCCACGGCCATTTGGTCCTCATACTCAGGGAACTTCTCGTGAATCATTGCTCTACCATATTCCTCGTAGAACTTTTTGCAGATTTCCATTCCTGTCAAACCATCGGCCTCTATCGACTCAACTTCAGAACCAATTTCCTCTTCAGTTTCCTCAATAATATCCTCTGACTTTTGATTTATTAGTTTCTGCTCTTTTTTCTTGAGCTTCTTTATCTCTTTCTTTTCTGTCTTAAGTTTTTTCTTTTCTTCTTTTTTGTTGATACTTGTTTTGTCCTCGTTAGCCTCTAACTTCCCACCAATCTCTTCGAAGTTTGCAAGAACTGTTTTGTAAGCATCACTGTCCTTGCCCATATTTATTTCTATTTCTCTTAGTGCTTCCTCATATAGTTTTAGGGCTTCCGCAGTGTTTCCTTCCTTCACCATCAAAGAAGCCATAGCCGCTAGTGCTCCACTATAGTGGAAGTTCTTCTCTTCATCTTTTCTGAAAATCTCTAATGCCTTTTCAAGATGCGCCTTCGCCGAAGGCAAATCGTCAAGTTCAATCTCGCTGGCCGCTAGATTAGAAAGTGTAGTAGCAACTTCTATCTCATGTCCTTCTAACTGCTCAATTATTGAGAGAGCCTTCTTCAAATGCTCTGTAGCCATTAGGAAATTACCCATCTCCTGATACAAAAGAGCTATATTGTTATGTAAACTAGCAAATTTATAGTCATTTTCATCTAGTTGCTCACGGTAAATTTTAAATACTGTGTTGTAGTAACCTAGTGACTCTACCTTTTTGCCTGCTGCTCTATGAGCGTTCGCAATATTTTGAAGGCTAGTGGCATACTCCACTGTTCCCTCCAAATGATTTCTATTGAGCAAGCTAATTGTTTCGTCGCACGCTCTTAAACTCTTTTCATAATTTCCGGTATCTCTATTGAAACCAATGATTTCATTTAAAATTGTGATTCCAAGAAAGTCATCGCCGTTTTGGAGCGCAGTTTGTAGAGAGTCATCCAAGTACTCATCCACTTTTGTCAAATTTTTCTCTGCAAACAACTTATTTAGTTTTTCATAGAACTCGTTAGTATTCATTTTACTTCCTCAAAAACAAAAGAGGCATATAGATGCCTCTTATCTGTTATTTTACCTTTTCGTAAATCTGATCTGTTAGCATCTGGATTATTTCATCCACCTTATCAAGAGCCTCGTCCACTGGAACCATCTCTTTATCAATCTGCTTGTCCCTAGTTGAAATCTCAACTGCATTCTCCGCCAAATTTCTAGGACTAACTACTACTCTAACTGGTACTCCTAGCAAATCGGCATCTGCAAACATAGCACCAGGTCTTACATCTCTATCATCATAGATTACTTCTATACCTTTGTTCTGAAGTGCATCATATAACTCGTCAGCCTTTGCCTTTGCCGCAGCATCGTCTGAGCGCAAGCAACAAAGATGAACTTGCCATGGAGCAATAGTGATTGGCCAGATTGGGCCCCAGTCATCGTGGCTTACTTCACAGATAGATGCAGCCATACGACCAACACCAATACCATAACATCCCATAATAGGATACTGTTCTTTGCCGTTCTCATCTAGATAAGTGAAGTTCATAGCCTCTGAGTACTTTGTACCAAGTTGGAAAATGTTACCAACCTCGATACCTCTCTCAATCTTGATGGCTTTCTTTCCACACTCTGGACAAATACCACCCTCCACTATCTTAGCTACATCCACATACTCTGGATTATCGCAGTCTCTGTCCACGTTGAATCCTTGATAATGGTAATCCACTTTATTTGCACCAGTCACTAGATATTCAATATCCTTTAGTGACTTGTCAAACAAAACAGTAACCTTTTCATTAATTCCAACTGGTCCAATAAATCCAGCAGTTAGAATACTGTCATCCACTATTTCACCCGGATGTATCTCGCAACCTGCTGCATTTGCAAGCTTAGTCTCATTAATATCTAAATCGCCACGGATAAATGCGACGATATATGAATCATCTTCGTTTCTCTGATATACAACAGCCTTGGCAGTGTTCTCTGCAGGCACATTTAGAAAATCACAAAGAGCTTCAATAGTTCCTGTACCTGGAGTTTCTACCATTTCAAGGTCTGCCATCTTCAAATCGTTTTTATTTTCAAGAATAACTGGTGCTGCTTCCACATTTGCGCTATAACCACACTCTGGACAAACTGCTATTGAGTCTTCTCCAGCTGGAGTTAGTAACATATACTCGTGTGAAATGCTTGTCTGATGCCACAACCTTTACCTGTGGAATTCCACATCTTGCAAAAATCCTATTGTAAGCATCGTACTGTCTCTGATAATACTTTTCCAAATCTTCCTGTGATGTATGGAATGAATAAGCATCCTTCATAGTAAACTCACGAACACGAATAAGTCCAGCACGTGGTCTAGCCTCGTCTCTAAACTTTGTCTGAATCTGATAAATCATAAATGGATACTTAGCGTAACTATTAGCCCACTCACGAACTAGTTGAACTGCTGCTTCCTCGTGCGTCATACCAAGAACCATCTTTGAACCTGTTCTGTCAGTGAATCTAAGTAACTCTGATCCCACGCTCTCATATCTTCCTGACTCGTCCCAAAGGCTAGCTGGAAGTGTTACTGGAAATAGGACTTCCTGTCCATCGCACTTATCCATCTCATCGCGGATGATATTTTCAATTTTTCTAGAAATTCTCTTCATTATTGGATACTGTGAGTAAACACCGTTTGCTACATTCTTAATGTATCCACCTCTAACCATTAACGCATGGCTATCTATTAAACAACTGGCTGGTCTTTCTTTAAACCTATCGCCTACCATATTTGCTAGT
>CADBBS010000140.1 GCA_902793045.1 uncultured Lachnospiraceae bacterium | reverse complement strand
GGTATAGCTCACGACAACGGCAAAGGAATAATAGTGGCCGTTAATAAATGGGATGCCATAGAAAAGAATGATAAGACAGTTTACAAATATAAAGATAATATAAAACAGATATTATCCTTTATGCCATATGCTGAAGTGATCTTTATCTCAGCACTTACAGGGCAAAGACTTAATAAAATATTTGAAGCTATTGATGTTGTTATTTCTAATGCATCACTTCGAATTGAGACTGGTACTTTGAATCAGATTATGGCGGAGGCAGTTGCTTTGCAACAACCTCCATCGGATAAAGGTAGAAGGTTAAAGTTACTTTACATTACGCAAGTGGCGGTTAAACCACCTACATTTGTTATTTTTGTAAACGACAAACAATTAATGCATTTTTCATATACTAGATATATAGAAAACAAAATTCGTGAGGCATTTGGTTTTACAGGAACGCCGCTTAGATTTATTATAAGAGAGAGGAAAGAAGACAAATGATTTATTGGCAATTAGCACTTTCGTTTATTATTGGATATGTTTTTGGAATGTTTAAGACAGGCCCAGTGTTGGCAAAAGTAAGAGGTATTGATTTATCGCAAACTGGTTCTGGTAATACTGGCATGACAAATACAATGCGTGCTTTAGGTAAAAAAGTTGGAATATGGGCCTTTGTCGGAGACACATTGAAAGTTATTATTCCAGTTTTTATAACATACTTTTTGTTTGCTAAATCTGGACATCCTTATCCACACGGAGAACATGTTTTAGCATTTATCATCGTGACTGCATTTGGTGGAGTATTAGGTGATATGTTCCCATTCTATAATGGATTTAAAGGTGGTAAAGGAGTATCAAGTACATCAGGTATGATTTTAGCGATTTTGTTTTTGACAGGTGACTGGAAGTTTACTGTACTTGGACTTGCAGTATTTTTCTCAACAATGTTTATTACAAGATATGTCTCTGTTGGATCATTAACTCTAGTTGCATTAAAGAAAGATTACTGATATATGGAATCTTATTTATAATTATGATTTTGATGTTTATTAGACATAGAGATAACCTAAAACGTTTGGCTAATGGAACTGAAAATAAAATTGGTCAAAAAAAGGAGGACAAATAATGTCAAAAGTTACAGTATTAGGTGGTGGCGGTTGGGCTATTGCCTTAGCAAAAGTATTATGCGAAAACGGAAATGATGTGACTATTTGGTCGGCAGTAGATAGAGAGGTAGAAGCTCTATCTAAAGATCGCGAGAACAAAATCAGTTTGCCTGGCATTATTATTCCTGACGAGATGAAGGTGACAGGTGATTTAGATGAAGCAGTTAACGATGTTGATGTTATCGTAAAGGTATTGAAGATAATACTTATAACACAATGACAGAAATAATTGTTGATGAGTTGCCAGATTGCGATCCTGTAGTTTTGTCGGGACCAAGTCACGCCGAGGAAGTTGCTAGACAGATTCCAACATCAGTTGTTATTGGTTCAAAGAATGAAGATACTGCAGAGTTCATTCAAAAACTATTTGCGAATGAATATTTTAGAGTATATAGAAGCCCAGATATGAAGAGTATTGAGCTGGGTGGTGCTTTGAAGAACGTTATAGCTTTAGCTGCGGGTGTTATTGATGGATTAGGATTTGGAGATAACACAGAGGCTGCGCTAATGACTAGAGGTATAAGTGAAATCACTAGACTTGGTGATGCTATGGGAGGCCATAAGAGAACTTTCTATGGTCTATCTGGAATGGGTGACTTGATTGTTACTTGCGCTAGTAAACACTCCAGAAATAGAAGAGCTGGTGTGCTTATTGGAAAAGGATATACTCTAGATGAGGCTATTAAAGAAGTTAACATGGTAGTAGAGGGTGCGGTATCTGCAAAGGCTGCATACGAATTAACTCAAAAGTATAATGTTGATGCTCCAATCATTAAAGCGGTTAATAAAGTATTATTTGAAGGCATGGAACCGCTTGACGCTATGAAGTATTTGATGAATAGAAGATTAACTAATGAGTATGTTGATTTAGATTGGGAAGACGAATAAAGAATGAGAAAACAACACAGAAAAATAAATAAACCAGAAAATAGAGCAAAGAGTGGCATTGGTTCATTTATCTTTAGTCGTATCTTTGTATTCTTCTTGATGGTTGCTTTGCAGGTTGCAGTATTTATTGCAATCACATATTATGCTGCAAGTTCTCCTGTAGTTTATGCCATAATTGCAGTTATTACTATTATTGTAATTATTTATATAGTAAATGACGACTCAGATCCAAACATGAAGATTTGCTGGGTTATATTAATGTTGATTGTTCCAACTTTTGGAACATTAATGTATCTATATTTTAGATTTCAACCTGCTTCACATTCGCTTAGGAAGAAGTTGAAGAAAATAGATATTAAATCTGAGCGTTATTTGGTTCAAGATGAAAGAATGCTCAATGAACTTTATTTGCAGAATAAGAACATTGCATCTTTAGCTAAGTTTATTTATAAGAGTAATGATTTGCCTGTAAATAGAAATACCAAAGTAAAATATTTCAGAAGTGGTGAAGAAAAATATAAAGCTTTAATTGAAAAGTTAGAAGAAGCCCAGGACTTCATTTTTATGGAGTACTTTATTATTGGTCGTGGTAAAGTTTGGGATGCCATCCTTAGAGTTCTGGAAAAGAAAGTTCAACAGGGCGTTGAAGTTCGCGTAATGTATGACGGAATTTGCTCTTTTGCAAAGTTAGATATTGGATATTATAAAAAGTTGCAGAAAAAAGGTATTAAATCTAAACCTTTTGCACCAGCTAGACCATTTGTAACAACTAATCAAAACAACAGAGATCATAGAAAAATTTTGGTAGTAGACGGCAAAGTTGCTTTTACTGGTGGTATAAACTTATCTGACGAATACATGAATGTAGTTGAATATTACGGCTATTGGAAAGATACAGCTGTTATGATAGAAGGAGATGCGGCTAGAAGTTATACATTACTTTTCCTTCAAATGTGGAATGTGTCTGAAAATACAATCAGTACATTTGATAGATACCTTAATGTTGATATTCCGCCAATTTATCCTGACAGTGGATATGTAATGGCGTATGCAGACAATCCTTTTAACCATTATCAAGTAGGTCATTCGGTGTATTTAGATATTATTAATAACGCAACTAGGTATGTTCATATTATTACACCATATTTGGTTTTAGATAATATTATGCTTAATGCACTTAAGTTTGCTGCCAAAAGAGGTGTGGATGTCAAAATTATTATGCCAGGTATTCCTGACAAAAAGTACGCGTATTGTTTGGCGAGAACGTATTATAAGGAATTGATTAGATGGGGTGTTGAGATTTATGAGTTTGCACCAGGATTTACACATGCTAAGTCTTTTGTGGCGGACGATGAAGTTGCAACATGTGGTACTTACAACTTAGATTATCGAAGTTTGTATTTACATTTTGAAAATGGCTGCTACATGTATAAATGCGACTGCATTAAAGATATGGAAAAAGATTTTCAAGAGACTATGCAACAGTGTAGCAAAGTCACTTTAATGGGCTGTAAAAACAGACCATTGTACTATAAAGCGATAGGAAAAGTTATGAGACTGATCGCACCAATGCTATAAAAATTTTAACCCTCATTCCCTTAGAGAATGGGGGTTTTTAATTGTTTGGCCAACTTGTAAATGAAGGTTTGTTTTGTTATAATTTATTCTTGAATGCGAATTAAGGAGAATATTATGAATACATACGAAGAATTAAAAGAAAGAGGGCTAATTGCTCAGGTTACAGACGAGCAAAAAGTTGCAGATTTAATAAATAAAGGTGAAGCCACTTTTTATATCGGATTTGACCCTACAGCGGACAGTTTGCATGTAGGTCACTTTATGGCGCTTTGCCTTATGAAAAGACTACAAATGGCTGGAAATAAGCCTATAGCGCTTATTGGTGGTGGTACAGCAATGGTTGGAGACCCATCTGGAAAGACAGATATGCGTCAAATGATGACTAAAGAAACTATTGAAAACAATGTTGCTGCCTTTAAGAAACAGATGAGTAGATTCATCGATTTTGAGGATGACAAAGCCTTATTGGTGAACAATGCTGATTGGCTTTTGGATTTAAATTATGTTGAATTTTTAAGAGAAGTTGGACCACACTTCTCAGTCAACAATATGCTTCGTGCTGAGTGTTACAAACAGAGAATGGAAAAAGGTCTAAGCTTCTTAGAGTTTAACTATATGATTATGCAAAGTTACGACTTTTACAAACTATTCCAGGATTACGGTTGTAATTTACAGTTTGGTGGAGATGATCAGTGGAGTAACATGCTTGGTGGTACTGAACTTATCAGAAGAAAACTAGGCGAGGATGCTTCAGCTATGACAATCACTTTGCTTCTAAATTCAGAAGGAAAGAAGATGGGTAAAACTGTATCAGGTGCCGTTTGGCTCGATGCTGAAAAGACTTCACCATATGATTTCTACCAGTACTGGAGAAATGTAGATGATGCAGATGTAATCAAATGTTTGAAGATGTTAACATTCCTACCATTAGATGAAATCAAAGCGATGGAATCTTGGGAAGGTAGTGAACTAAATAAAGCTAAAGAGATTTTGGCGTACGAGCTTACAAACTTAGTACACGGCGAAGAGGAAGCGAAGAAAGCTGATGCTGCCGCGAAGGCTATGTTTGCAAACGGTGGTATTTCTGGTGATATCCCAACTACTACATATCCAAAAGCAGAACTAGATGAAGGTAAAGATATTCTTACTCTTTTAGTTGATGCAGAACTTGCTAAGTCTAGAGGAGAAGCTAGAAGACTAGTTCAACAAAATGGTGTGTCAGTAAATGGTGACAAAGTAACTGAAATCGATGCCACATTTACTTCAGATGATTACAACGAAGATGGAGTAATCCTAATCAAGAAGGGTAAGAAAGTATTCCATCAGGTAAAGGGTGAATAAAAATGAAACAATACGGTTTA
>CADBBS010000139.1 GCA_902793045.1 uncultured Lachnospiraceae bacterium | reverse complement strand
TAAAGAAAAGGTATAAGTAAATGAAAAAGTTAGTATTGATTGACGGACATAGTATTTTGAACAGGGCTTTTTATGGAGTGCCTGTTTTTACAAACTCTAAAGGTGTTCACACAAACGCTGTTTATGGGTTTTTAAATATTATGTTTAAAATTATTGAGCTTCAAAGTCCAGATTATTTTGCCGTAGCCTTTGACGTTCACGCACCAACATTCAGACACAAAATGTTCGACGACTACAAAGGAACTAGAAAACCTATGCTTCCTGAGCTTAAGGAGCAAGTTCCTTTGATTAAAGAACTTTTGGGTAAGATGGATATCAAGACTATCGAGTTAGAAGGTTATGAGGCAGATGATGTTTTAGGAACTATGTCTGTTAAGGGCGAGAAAGAAGGCATGGAAGTTTCTATCATTTCAGGTGATAGAGATTTGCTTCAGTTGGCAACTGACAAAGTTCAGATTTGTATTCCAAAGACTTCAAAGGGTCAAACTACAGTTGAGTATTACAATGCCGACGCCGTCAAAGAAAAATACAAAGTTACACCAACTGAGTTTATTGATGTGAAGGCTTTAATGGGTGACTCATCAGATAATATTCCTGGAGTGCCTGGCATTGGTGAGAAAGGTGCTACAAATATTATCTCTGAGTTTGGATCTATCGAGAATGCGAAAGAGCACGCAGAAGAGATTTCTAATACTAGAAATAAAAATGCATTTATTGAAAACTATGATTTGGCAGTTCTAAGCAAAGAACTTGCCACCATAAATACAGATAGTCCAGTTGAGGTTAATCCGCTAGACTGTGAGTTTGGTGACATCTATACAAAAGATGCTCTTGATATGGTTAAAGAACTTGAAATGAAGAGCATGATTTCTCGCTTTGAGAATGTTGATAGTGGCGCAAATGACTTTGAAGAAGACTTTGAAGTGGTAAGCGATACTGGACAGATTGATAAGTTGATAGAAAGTGCAAAGAAGGCTGACAAGATTGGTCTGTTTATTTATGAAACTGAAAAGTTAGAAGGACTTGGACTTTGTTTTGGAGATAAGGCTTATTACATAAAGAATGGAAATCAATCTGGTGATGAAAGTCTTGATGATATTTATTCAAGATTTACTGGTGAAGCCAATGAATCTAATGATGATTATTTAAATACAAAAATTAAAGAACTTGTTAAAACAAAGAAACTTATTATAAATGACGTAAAGAAATATAATAATTATTTAGATGCAACTGTAGATGATGAGGTCTTTGACGCAAGTCTTGCATCATACCTTTTGAATCCTTTGGCGAACTCTTACGAGTACGATGATATAGCGAAGGATTACTTGGGAATGTTGCTTCCATCAGAGGAAGAGATTTTCCCTAAGACAAAGAAGGATGAAACTCCAAGTCGTGAGATTGAAGATAATGTAAAACGATTTGTTTGTTTGAATGCATATGTATTGTTTAATGCAAAAGATAAGCTAGAAGAAGCATTGAAAGATACAGAAATGTATGATGTCTACAAAGATATCGAGGTTCCTTTGTCGTTCGCGCTATACGATATGGAGCAAGTTGGAATTAAGGTAGATGCAAATGCTTTGAAAGACTACAGTGCAAAGCTTTTAAAAGAAATTGAGAAGATAGAAAAAGAAATCTATGATGAAGCTGGTCATGAGTTTAACATCAATTCTCCAAAACAACTTGGTGAAATTTTGTTTGAAGAGATGGAAATTCCTGGCGGTAAGAAAACCAAGACTGGATATTCCACAGCAGCTGGAGTTTTAGAAAAGTTAGAGCCAGAGTATCCATTTGTCAGAAAGATTTTAACTTACAGAACATTGACTAAACTTAACAGCACATACGCTGAAGGTTTGCAGAACTATATAAGTGAAGATGGAAGAATTCACGGAACATTTAATCAGACTGTAACTGCCACAGGACGTATCAGTTCAACAGATCCTAACTTGCAAAACATTCCAGTTAGAATGGATTTAGGTCGTGAGATTAGAAAAGTATTTGTGCCAAAGGATGGATGCGTGTTTGTGGATGCTGACTATTCACAGATTGAGCTTCGAATTTTGGCGAGCATGTCAGATGATAAAAACTTGATTGATGCTTACAAAAATTCTAAAGATATTCATACTTCAACTGCATCGTTAGTATTTAATGTTCCAATTGATAAAGTGACTCCGCTTCAAAGACGAAATGCAAAAGCTGTTAACTTTGGAATCGTTTATGGAATTAGTTCATTTGGACTTAGCCAGGATTTATCAATCAGTAAAAAAGAGGCACAAAAATATATAGAAGATTATTTTGAAAACTATCCAGGCGTTAAAAAATATTTAGATGACTCTGTGGACTTCGCCAAAGAAAATGGATACGCACTTACTCTTTATAAGAGACGTCGTCCAATCCCAGAGCTTAAAGCTGGTAACTTTATTCAAAAACAATTTGGCGAGCGCGCTGCTATGAACTCACCAATTCAAGGAACTGCAGCGGACATTATGAAAATTGCTATGAATAAAGTGGATGCAGAGTTAAAGAAACAAAATTTGAAATCTAAGATTGTTCTTCAGATTCACGATGAACTTTTGATAGAAGCGTACGAGGATGAAGTAGAACAGGTAAAAGAATTATTAAAGAAAAACATGGAAGAGGCTGCATCACTTAAAGTTCCATTGGATGTGGATGTAAACACAGGCACTAACTGGAACGATGCACACTAGGAGGAAATATGGTTATAGGTGTAATGGGCGGAATTGGCTCAGGAAAATCTGAAGTATTAAAATATATGCAAGATAAGCACAATGCAGTAATCATTGAGGCTGATAAAATTGCGCACGATATTTTGTTTAACGATGAGAAAGTGAAGGCGGAAGTGAAAAAGATATTCCCAGAAGCCTTTGACGGGGACGAAATAAATTCAGATAAGATTGCGGAGATTGCATTTAATGATCCAAATAAACTTGATGCGTTAAATGAATTAACACATCCGCCTACCATAAATGAAATCATAAAGCAGATTTCAAATGCTATAACAAAATATGTCGTAGTAGAGTCAGCTCTTTTCTTGGGAGAAGAAGTGGCTGATTTAACTGACGAACTTTGGTTTATATACTGCGACAAAAAAGAAAGAATTAGACGCCTAGTTGAGACTAGAGGTTATTCAAAAGAAAAAGCAGTTGCTATTATTGCAAATCAACCAAACGATGAAGATTACAATTCGGCAGCTGATGAATTTATTGACAATACAGGAAGTTTTGACAAGACTATTGAACAAGTGGACTTTGCTTTGTCCACAATGGAGTGCTAATTAATGATAAGAACTATTGCAAGGCAAATAAAACAGTATAAACTTGCTTCAGTGCTAACATCTCTTGGAATGCTAGCTGAAGTTGTGGTGGAAAACTTTATTCCATTATTGATGGCTGTCATCATTGATTCCATAAATGACAAAGATATGGGAAAAATTGGTTCGACATCTATCGTAATGGTTATTTTGGCTATCGCCGGATTGATTGGTGGTGGAATGGGTGCTGTCTTTGGCGCGAAAGCATCAGCAGGTTTAGCTAGAAATTTACGAAAAGCAATGTATGAGAAAATCCAAACTTTCTCATTTTCAAATATTGATAAATTTTCAACATCAGGATTGGTCACTAGAATACTAGAATGACAACTGATGTTACAAATGTGCAAAACGCATATCAAATGATTCTTAGAATGTGCGTAAGAGCACCAGCTAGTATGATAGTTGCTATAGCTTTAGCATTTACTGTTTCACCTAAAATGGCTTCAATCTATGTGGTAGCTGTTGTGGTTTTAGGGATTATTATTGCAATTATCAGTGTTAGAGCACATAAGTATTTCAAGCAAGTGTTTGAACGCTACGACGAATTGAATGAGAGTGTTCAGGAAAATGTTTCAGCTATGCGTGTAGTTAAAGCATACGTTCGTGAAGATTACGAGAAAGGTAAGTTTGGAAGAGCAAGCTATAACATTTATAGAATGTTTGTAAAGGCTGAGACTATAGTTTCGTTCAACTTCCCAGCAATGCAAGCAACTATGTATGCATGTATTATCGCAATCAGTTGGCTTGGAGCACATTTAATTGTACAGAGCGGAAACACTACATTTACTACTGGTAACTTAACATCATTACTAGCTTATTGTATGAATATTTTGATGAGTTTAATGATGCTATCGTTTGTATTAGTTATGGTTACAATCAGTGCTGCTAGTGGACATAGAATAGCTGCAGTCTTAAATGAATCAATTGATTTTAAGGATGTCATTTTTAGATATAACGCAAAGAGTGAAAAGCCAGTTTTAGATAACATTAATATTCATATCAATTCTGGTGAGACTATCGGAATTATGGGTGGTACAGGTAGTGCCAAGTCATCATTCGTCAACTTAATCCCTAGACTTTATGATGTTGAGTTTGGCGAAGTGTTAGTAGGCGATAGAAATGTTAAAGATTATGATCTAGAGACTCTTCGCGAGAAGGTAAGTGTTGTTCTTCAAAAGAACGTTCTATTTAGTGGAACTATTATGGAGAACTTAAAGTGGGGCGATGAAAACGCCACCGACCAAGAATGTATTGAAGCTGCCAAACTTGCATGCGCTCATGAGTTTGTTATGGAGCGTGAAAAAGGTTATGACACAATGATAGAGCAAGGTGGCGCAAATGTTTCTGGTGGTCAGCGTCAAAGACTGTGTATTGCTAGAGCATTAATTAAGAAACCAAAGATTTTGATTTTGGATGATAGTACAAGTGCAGTTGATACTTTGACGGACAGCAAAATTAGACAAGCATTTAAAGAGAATATTCCAGATACAACAAAAATAATTATTGCTCAAAGAATTTCATCAATTAAAGATGCAGATAGAATCATTGTTTTAGATGATGGAAAAATAAATGGAGTTGGTACTCATGATGAATTGTTAGAAACAAATGAAATATATCGTGAGGTTTATGATCAACAAACCAACGACAACGCCGACTTTGATCAGGAAGGAGGCGATGCGTAATGGCTGAAAAAGCTAAAGAGGTTAAAGGATTTAGAGGCAGAGGTCTAGGACCAAAAGTAAAGATAGATCATCCTTTCAGAATTCTTAAAAGAATTCTAGCTTTTGTTGCTGAAAACTATAAGTTCAGAATGATTATAGTAATTTGTTGTGTAATTATAAGCATATTTGCTAATTTACAAGGAACATACTTTACTAAAGATTTAATAGACAAATTCATTAAGCCAATGCTTGAACATAATAGTACAAATTATGAACCATTGCTTCAAGCTATTCTTAAAGTATCAATCTTTTATTTGATTGGTATTTGTGCAGCTTTATCTCAAGCACTTATTATGGTTTATATTACTCAGGGAACAATGAAAAAAATCCGTGACACTATGTTTAATCATATGCAAGATTTGCCTATTAAATATTTCGACACACATACACACGGAGATATCATGTCGATGTACACAAATGACGTTGATGCATTGAGACAGTTGATAAGCCAAGGTTTACCTCAGGTATTTGAATGTACTATATCTATTGTTTCAACATTCGGCTTTATGTTGATACTTAGTGTTCCTTTGTCGATTGTTGCATTGTTAATGATTGGTATGAACCTAATTGTGATTAAGGCCATTACTTCTAAATCTGGTAAGTACTTTGCAGAGCAACAGACAGACCTTGGTACAGTTAACGGTTACATCGAGGAAATGGTTTCTGGTCAGAAGGTTGTGAAAGTATTTAATCACGAAGAAAAAGCAATAGAAGATTTCAACAAAATAAATGACGAATTATTGGACTCTGCATATAATGCAAATAAACTAGCAAATGTTATAGGACCTATTAATGCTCAACTTGGAAATATGAGTTATGTTATTTGTGCATTAGTGGGTGGATCGCTAGCTATTTTTAATCCACTTGGATGGGGTATTTCAATTGGTACGCTAGTAAGCTTCCTAACTTATAGTAAGCAGTTTTCAAGACCAATCAACCAAATCACAATGCAGATTAATGCAGTTATGATGGCTTTGGCTGGTGGTCAGAGAATCTTTAGACTATTAGATGAGGAAAAAGAAATAGATAACGGTTACGTTGAACTAGTTAATGCTAAAAAAGATGCTAACGGCCAGATTACAGAGTGTGAAGAGCATACAGGTCTTTGGGCTTGGAAACATTATCACAAAGAATCTGA
>CADBBS010000138.1 GCA_902793045.1 uncultured Lachnospiraceae bacterium | reverse complement strand
AGAGAAAAGAATGGCACCAATTCCTTTGGCGAAGGGGAAAAGGTGTCATTAATAAAAAGAATATGGGATGCAGCCACTGAGCCTATGCTCATTTTGCTTATCGTGGCAGCTGTTATTACTATAGCAGTGAACGTAGCAAACTATGTGCGCGGTGGTGAGTATAACTTTATTGAGTGCATTGGTATTATTGTTGCCATTGCACTTTGTGTTGTTATAACGGTTGTGACAGAGGGCAGGAGCGCCAAAGCGTTTGAAGAATTAAATAAGATTAATGAAGATACATTAGTTAAGGTGATTCGAAATGGCGAGGCGCAGTATGTGACTCAGGGAGAGATAGTAGTTGGCGACATTATGCTTCTTGAAACTGGAGATAAGATTGTGGCTGACGGTAGATTAATCGAGTCACATGAGTTAAATGTGGATGAGTCCACACTTACAGGTGAGAGTGAGCATGTCACAAAGAATGAGGACTTTGTGGGCGACGAAGGAACGCAAGTGGCAGACAGAATCAATATGGTTTACTCTGGATGCTTTGTTTCGGGCGGAACTGCAAAGATGGTAGTGACAGCCGTTGGAAAAGATACAGAGTTTGGCTTGATTGCGGGTGAACTATCAAGCGTTGATCAAACATCTACACCTCTTCAAGAAAAGTTAGACAGAATGGGCAAGATGATTGCTATTCTAGGAATAATAGCAGCGGTTGTAGTTTTGGGAATTCAGATTTGGCAGATGCGCGGAGATTTGAATTTTAGTTCTGTATCAGAAGCGTTCATTACTAGTATTGTCTTGATAGTAGCAGCAGTACCTGAAGGACTTCCTACTATAGTGGCAGTTTCTTTGGCGCTAAACATTATAAAGATGACTAGAGAAAATGCACTTGTTAAGAAGATGGTGAATTGCTTGAACCAGATCAACTAAGAGATGAATTTATTGTTCAAAACTGTGCAATCAATTCTAATGCTAATTTATCAAAAGAGGAAGATGGATTTACATTTGTTGGAAATCCTACTGAGTGTGCGCTTTTAGTTGGGCTTGAAAAATCAGGCTTTGACTACGAGGATATTAGAAATAAATATGAAGAGCTAAAAACTTTTGCTTTTTCTTCACAGAAAAAGAGAATGACTCGAATCGTGAAGATAGATGGCAAAATCATGGCATATATGAAGGGTAGTCCTGGAAAGATTTTGCATAGATGTAGCAATGTGGACGAAGCCAAAGAAAAAGAATTGACTGATTTAATGCAATCTTTCCAAGAGCAAGCTGGAAGATTGATTGGTTTTGCTCACAAGGAACTTGATTCATATAATGATGAATCGGAAGAAGTAGTGGAGGAAAACTTTGTCTTTGACGGATTCGCTGTTATATCAGATCCAGTGAGTGACGATGTTTATGATTCTTTGGCGAAGTGTCGAAAAGCCGGCATTGAGGTTAAGATGTTGACGGGTGACAATATTGTTACTGCAACAGCTATTGCCAACGAACTTCATCTGCTAGGTGAAGATGGAGTGGCAGTGGAAGCCAAAGAAATAGATGAGATGAGCGATGAAGAGTTGATTGAGGCTCTAAAGAGAATTCGTGTTATTGCTAGAAGCACACCTATGATTAAGATGAGAGTGGTTAAACTCCTTAAGGGTGAAGGAAATGTAGTGGCAGTAACGGGTGATGGAATAAATGATGCGCCAGCTATCAAGCATGCCGATGTAGGTATTGCGATGGGTATTGCCGGCACAGAAGTTACAAAAGAAGCCAGCGATATTGTGCTTTTGGATGATTCGTTTACTACTATTGTAAAGGCTGTTAAGTGGGGACGTGGAATCTATGAAAACTTTAAGCGTTTCATTCAGTTCCAACTTACAGTTAATGTTTCATCGGTAGTGGTTATTATTGTTTCTATAGTAGCTGGATTTAAGAGCCCATTTACAGCGCTAGAACTCCTATGGATCAACATTATTATGGATGGACCACCAGCGCTCACACTTGGGCTTGAACCTATGAGAGAAAACCTCTTTGATAGAAAACCTACAAAGAGAAACGAAAATATTATTTCTAAGAAGATGTTTACTAGGATAATGCTAAATGGTATTTTCATTTCAGTAATATGTTTAGTTCAGTACTTCACTGACTTTTTAGGTGCAGGTAAAAATGGAACAGCGACAGTTATCTTTACATTGTTTGTTTTATTCCAGTTGTTCAATGCGTTTAACTGCAGAGAACTAGATACTACACCTATGTATAAAAACCTTTTGAAAAATAAGTTGATGCTTGGAGTTTTCTTGTTAGTACTAGCTATTCAGTTTGTAATTACACAGTTTGGAAAACCGGTATTTGGAACAGTTTCACTATCGATGGCTATGTGGGGCAAGATGTTGCTAGTTGCATTATCAGTAGTGATTATTAATGAAATAATTAAACTTGGAATGAGAATATTTAAAAAATAAAGGGAAAAAGCGATTAGTTTTCTAATCGCTTTTTTATTGTTAAAATCGTAATATTTATGATAGAATTAATATATCTAAAATAGGAGGGATATTTATGAACAGATTATTAATTAAGAAACAAGCAAAAGCCTCATTAAAAGGTAAATGGGGCAGAGCAATCGGACTTTGCTTAGTAGCTGCTATTTTGACAAGTGTTATTCCTGGAATTTTCTATGGAATTGGCATGTCATTTTCAACTGTTAAGCAAACAGCTGAAGGCGCAAAGATTACTGCAACTACACCTACAGGAAGTGTATTTTTTATCATTGCTATTATTGCACTAGCAATAATTTCACCACTTTTCCAGTATGCTCAATCTAAAGCATTCTTGAAAGCTAATAGAGGTGAAGACTTCACTGTTGGCAATGTATTTGACGGATTCAAAGAAAATCCTGGAAAGACATTCGTAGTTGGAATTCTTCAGTTCTTTGTAATTTGGCTATGCTACTTTATTCCATCATTTATAGGTGGAATTTTCCTAGGTATTGCTGGTGGAAGAGCAAAGGATATGTTAAGTTTTGGAAGTATTACTACAGCTGATGATGCAGGATACTTCGTAGGTCGTGTAGGACCATTGATTGTTGTAGCTTTTGCATTCTTTGTAGCAGCTATTGTTATTGGTATTATTGCTACATTTATGTACCAGTTGGTATACTATGTAAGGATTGATAATCCTGATATGTCAGTAGTTCAGATTCTTAAGACAAGTAGAAAGATTATGCACGGACGTAAGATTGATTTCTTTGTATTGCATTTTACATTTATTGGATGGGCTATCGTTTCATGTATTACATGCGGAATTGGATTCCTATGGTTCGTTCCTTATGTTCAGGCTGCAACAGCTGCATTCTACGATGATGCAAAGGATCAAATTATCTAAGAATTAATTAAATAATTGTTTATAAAAGACAGGTGTTACTATTAACACCTGTTTTTTATTTCAATTGACATTGAACACCCTTTATACTATAATGAACGGCAAATGGCGAAGACAAAGAGAAGTAGCCGTACTTATCGCTATGAGAGAGTGGGTGATGGTGAGATGCCCATAGAATGAATTACGGTGAATAACACTTTCGAGCTGCAAACTGAAAACTTAGGTTAGTAGGTGCGCCGTAGCCAGTCGTTAATGGCAGGAAAATCAAATGCGATTTACCGATGAGGGGTTGTTTAAAACAACAATTCAGGTGGTACCGCGGACAAGAATAAGAATATAAAAGTCCGTCCTGAAAGCTTTGACTTTTGGGGTGGGCTTTTTCAATTGGAAAAACACTCCAAGGGAAGAACTTAAAAAAGGAGTAAGAGTTATGGATTTCAAAAACAAGTACAGAGAAGTGACAATGGATAAGATTTCTGAGTCTAACGTGGGCGACACACTAAGAATCGCAGGTTGGATTGAGAACATTCGTGATCACGGTGGTGTTTCATTTATCGACCTTCGTGATATGTACGGTGTGATGCAAGTAGTTATGCGTGACACTTCTCTTTTAGAGGGATTAACTAGAGAGGACTGTATTTCAGTGGAAGGTCCTATCCAACACAGAGACGAGGAGACTTACAACCCAAAGATTCCTACAGGAACTATTGAACTAGAAGCTAAAGAAGTAGATGTTTTGGGTAAAGTTTACAAGCAACTTCCATTTGAAATAGTTACTTCGAAGGAAACTAGAGAAGATGTTCGTCTAAAGTATAGATATCTAGATCTTAGAAACCCTAAGGTTAAAGATAATATTGTATTTAGATCAGAACTTATTGCTTATCTTAGAAATAAGATGACAGAGATGGGATTTATGGACATTCAAACTCCAATCCTATGTGCTTCATCACCAGAGGGAGCTAGAGACTATATTATCCCTTCAAGAAAATTTAAGGGTAAGTTTTATGCTTTGCCTCAGGCGCCTCAACAGTACAAGCAGCTACTTATGGTGTCGGGCTTTGATAAGTATTTCCAAATTGCACCATGTTTCAGAGATGAGGATGCAAGAGCAGACAGAACTCCTGGCGATTTCTACCAGCTAGACTTTGAGATGGCATTCTCTACAGAAGAAGACGTGTTCAAAGTGGGAGAGGAAGTATTGGCTGATACATTTAATAAGTTTAAGCCAGAAGGTTACGAAGAGATAACTACTCCATTCCCAGTATTTACATATGAAGAGGCTATGCTTAAATACGGTACAGATAAGCCGGATTTGAGAAACCCACTAGAGATTATCGATTTAACAGACTTTTTCCAGAGATGTACATTTAAACCATTCCA
>CADBBS010000137.1 GCA_902793045.1 uncultured Lachnospiraceae bacterium | reverse complement strand
AGAGATAAATCAATAATTCCAAACGGAACGTTTAATCTCTTTGCGGCTTCATTTGCAACCATATATCCTACTCTTGTTACTTTAAAAGCAGTTTTCTTTATAGTATCGCAAAGAACGTCAAAACTTTCTCCACGAACTTTCTTAATAGCATGTCTTACAACACCTGGTCCAGAAACACCAACATTAATAACTGCATCTGCCTCTGTTACACCGTGAAAAGCACCAGCCATAAATGGGTTGTCATCAGGTGCATTGCAAAATACAACTAATTTGGCGCAGCCTAATGAATCATCTTCTTTAGTAAACTCAGCAGTTTCTTTGACGATCTCACCCATAAGTCTAACTGCGTCCATATTCAATCCAGTCTTTGTAGATCCAACATTAATAGAACTACACACTCTCTCGGTTTCAGCTAAAGCCTTTGGAATAGATCTAATCAAGAGTTCCTCAGCATTAGTCATACCTTTATTTACAAGCGCTGAATAACCACCAAGGAAATTAACTCCAACCTCCTTAGCAACCTTATCCAATGTCTTTGCAATAGTTACATAATCATCAGACGTCTTACAAGCCTGACCACCAACTAATGCTATTGGAGTAACAGATATTCTTTTGTTAACAATAGGAATTCCGTACTCTTTTGAAATAGACTCACCAGTCTCAACCAAATCTTTTGCAAGACCTTTTATCTTGTTATAAATATTTTCATTTAACTTATCAAGATCATCAGTTATACAATCTAGCAAACTAATACCTAAAGTAATAGTTCTAACATCAAGATTGTAATTATCAATCATCTTGTTTGTTTCTTGTACTTCAAAACGACTTATCATAACTTCCTCCAGTTATACTCTGTGCATACTGTCAAAGATTTCTTCTCTCTGAGCTCTGATATTAACGCCAATCTCCTGGCCAATACCATCAAGCGCCTCAGACAAAGCATCAAAATCAACATCACTGCCGCTCGCATCTACTACCATCATCATATTGAAATAATCCTGAACAATAGTCTGTGAAATATCAAGAATATTTACTTTATGCTCTGATAGGTATGTACAAACTTTTGCAATGATACCAACAGTATCTTTTCCTACAACTGTAATTATTATCTTGTTCATAATATCCTCCAGTTTATATTATTATATCGCAAGATGGGCAATCCCTCTTTGCAACTCTAATTTCTATTCCCATGTCGTTTAAATCAATATCATTAAACATCAATTCACTTCTAACTGTTTCAAAAGCAAGTTCTGGATAATTGTTATCTTTACTCAAATGCCCTAGAATAATGTACTGCATTTTATCAGAAATGATTTCACTTAGCAACTGTCCACAAGCTTTATTCGAAAGATGTCCAACATCACTCCAGATTCTACTTTTGAGATGATATGGATATGGTCCAACCTCTAACATATTTAGATCGTGATTAGCCTCAACCAATATGGCATCTAAATCCTGCAAAGAATCAACCAACTCATCCTGATAGTATCCCAAATCTGTAACTATAGCGCATGATTTTTCTCCATCATCAAACCTATAACAAACAGAATCTGATGCGTCATGACTTGTTGAAATCGAATTGATTTTTAAGTCACCGACAAAGAACTCTTCATCAGAGTCGATCTCTTCAAACAAATCTTTATCCACTTCACCAGTTGATGATGCATTTAGTATCTCACCTATAGTTCCTTTCGTAGCATAAACAGAAACTGGATGAGCTCTCAAGAAAACACCTATTCCTTTTATGTGATCTGAATGTTCATGAGTTACTAAAATGGCATCTATCTCGTTAGGTGAAGTCTCAAAAAAATCAAGTCCTTCTTCAACGCGCTTATTACTAATGCCAACATCTACTAAGATGTTTGTGTCACCACTTTTTACTAATATACAATTTCCACTGCTTCCACTGCAAATCGAAGCTATTTCCATAATGCTTATCCTTAAAAAAGTGAACCTCTAAAATATAGAGATTCACTTCTTAATAGTTTATTTTTAATTATTAGTCATCTAGATCTACTGTAGGTTCCTCTTGAGGTGTTTCCTCATATGTAGGAGCTTGATTTTGACCAGCTAATTCTTTTCTACTCTGAACTACAACATTTAATGAATCATCCATATCTGTCATTAATCTCTCTTGAGCTGCCCCAAAGTTCTGAAGTCCTGTAGAAAGAATACTCTGTACATTTGAAAGAATATCATCTGTATACTGCATAGCTCTAGTCTTAAGATCATTTGCTTCAGCCTTTGCTGAATCAACAATACCTTGAGCTTCCTGCTGAGCCTGATCGATAACAGAATTTGCTTCAGCATAAGCTTTCTGCATAATCTCATGCTCACTTACTAACTGATTGATGTGAGCTGTAGCTTCTGAAATCATAGCCTCTGATCTTTCCTTTGCATCATTGATGATTGCATCTTTGTTAGCAATAATCTTCTGATACTTCTTTATTTCTTCTGGTGTACGAAGTCTTAACTCAGCCAACAACTCGTCAATATCATCCTTGTTTACAATGATTTTAGATGTTGATAATGGCTGGAATTTACAATTATCAATATATTCCTCAATCTCTGTAATAATCTGTTCAATCTTACTCATTTTCGCTCTCCTTTAATTCCTCAATTTTATTAATAACTTGTTCTGCAACAATGTCAGGTACAAATCTACTTATGTCTCCTCCATGAGATGCTACTTCCTTCACAGTACTAGAATTTAAATATGCATATTCAAGTCTAGTTGATAAGAATAGTGTCTCAATATTTTCATCCAAAACCATATTGGTCTGAGACATTTGCAATTCGTATTCAAAATCTGTAACGGCTCTTAACCCTCTAATTATAACTTTTGCATCTACTTGATGTGCAAAATCAACAAGCAATCCGTCAAAAGCCATAACCTTTACATTAGGGATGTCTGCCACAACTTCATTTAACATTTTAACACGATTATCGACATTAAACAACGGAGATTTTAAATTATTATTTAACACTCCAACTATCAATTCGTCTACTATTTTGGCAGATCTTTTGATCACATCTAAATGTCCATTTGTAACCGGGTCAAAACTTCCTGGATAAATAGCTCTAGTCATTTAATTCACCTTTTTTATAAATAAATGCTTGTTTGTTTTATAAGTTTTTTCTTTATATAAAACAAAACCTAAACTATCTAAATAATCAAAACTTGTGTTTAGCGAAGCCTCAACTATTATGATTGTATCATTGTTTATTATAACCGATTTTTTAAGTAGTTCAAGAACATTTTTCTCCAAACCTTTGTCGTACGGAGGGTCCATAAAGACTACGTCAAAGGAATAGTTTTGCTCTTCTAACATTGCAATCGCTAGTTCATAAGATTTATTCAAAACAACAGCATTTTCTTGAAGTTTAGTGAACTCTAAATTGTCATTAATAACATCAACTGCTTTTGAATTGTTATCGACAAAGACACATTGTGTTGCGCCTCTACTTAATGCTTCAATACCAATCCCTCCACTACCACTAAATAAATCTAAGAAACTGCATCCATAGATATCATTTTGAATCATATTAAACAATGTTTCTTTAATTCTGTCAGTAGTTGGTCTCGTATCCAACCCTTCCAAAGTCTTTAGTTTTAAACTTCTTGCACTACCTGATATTACTCTCATATCATTCCTTAACAAAACAAAAAGCAGACCTAAGCCTACTTTTTGAATTTATTTCTATTAGTTATTATTCTTCTTCAGAATCATCTGCAGGTGCTTCATCAGCATCATCAGAACCTGTAATCTTTTCTTTTAGTTCTTCTAACTTGCCTTACATCTTCAGCTTTTTCTTTAACAGCTTCTTTCACTTCTTCAATCTGTTCTTTAGCTTCTTCTTTCTGTTCTGCAGCTTGTTCTTTTACTTCTTCAATCTGCTCAGTAGCCTGTTCCTTAACTTCTTCAACCTGTTCTGCAGCTTGTTCTTTTACTTCTTCAATCTGCTCTTTAGTTTCTTCTTTCTGATCAGCGACAGTTTCTTTAGCTTCTTCAACATCTGCTTTAACAGTTTCAGCAACATCTTTCAAATCATCTGCTACTGCATCAACTGCATCATGAGCTTCACCTTGAGCTGCAGCAATAGCATCTGCTATAGAAGAATCAGGTTCTTCATTCTGCTCTGGCATTTCTGGAACCTCTTCCTTCTCTTCCTCAGGTTCTTCCTTAGGCTCTTCTGGAAGAAGTACTTTTCTGCTTATGCTGATTTTCTTTTCTTCTTCGTTAAATTCAACAATCTTAGCTTCGATTACATCGCCCACTTTTAGTTCATCAGATGGCTTATCGACATGATGTCTAGCAATCTGTGAAACGTGAAGTAATGCATCTACACCAGGCTCAATCTCTACAAAGCAACCAAAGTCTGTCATTCTAGCAACAGTACCTGTTACAATAGCGCCTACTGCAAATTTCTCACTTGCGTTATTCCATGGGTTTGTGTCTTCAAACTTAAGACTAAGAGCGATTTTGTCTCCGTCAATCTCTTTGATGAATGCTGTTACTTCATCACCTGGTTTAAAATGCTTACGTGGATTACCAATTCTTCCCCATGACATTTCTGAAATGTGTAGTAATCCGTCAACACCACCGATGTCAACAAACGCACCAAAATCAACTACGCTCTTAACTGTACCTGTGATAGTATCTCCAACACTAACTTTTTCTAGTAATGCAGCTCTAGCTTCTTCTTTCTCTTTAGAAACTAACTGTTTTCTATCACCGATAACTCTTCTCTTTCTAGGGTTATATTCTGTAAGAACAAATTCAATTTCTTGTCCTTCGTACTTGCTTAGATCTCTTTCAAAAACATCTGAAACCAAGCTGGCTGGAATAAATACTCTAGCACCCTCTACATCTACACTTAAACCACCTTTTAAAATCTGTACAACTGGTGCTTTAAGAACTTCATTGTTTTCAAATGCTTCTTCAAGTCTCTTATTTGCTTTCTCTGCAGCAAGTCTCTTATATGATAAAGCCACTTGACCTTCGCCATCGTTTACCTTAAGAACCTTTACTGTCAGTTCATCGCCGACTGAAATTTCAGTTGTCAGATCTTCTGCAGTGTTAGAATACTCGTTAACAGGAAGAATTCCATCAGCCTTGTAACCAATATTAAGTACAGCCTCTTCTGGCTTAACTGAAATAACCTTTCCTTCAAGAACTTCTCCATTGCGAATAGTCTTGAAACTTTCGTCTAACATTTGTTCAAATTCGTTGTTCATCTCTGACATTTGGTATGAACCTCCTCAATAAT
>CADBBS010000136.1 GCA_902793045.1 uncultured Lachnospiraceae bacterium | reverse complement strand
TTCAGAAATAATTTCATCTTCAGTTAGCATATCTGAGAAAGTCATCTGTGTTTGTGTCTCAGCTACTTTGAAAATGTCTTCACCTTTTTGTGTGTTAAGAGCAATGTCTTTTGCGTTTTGTGCTATGTCTGCATTAGCTAGTTGCTGCACTAAAACTTTTGCTCTATCTAAAACTGGCTCAGGCACTCCTGCTAGTTTAGCAACTTGAATACCGTAACTTTTATCTGCGCCACCTTTTATTATCTTTCTTAAGAAGACAATATCATCGCCTTGTTCTTTAACCGAAATACAAAGGTTCTTAACACCATCCAAAGTTCCTTCTAACTCAGTTAATTCATGATAGTGTGTTGCAAACAATGTCTTTGCACCTAATATATTTTTATCACTAATATATTCAGCAACTGACCAAGCAATACTTAGTCCGTCAAATGTACTAGTACCTCTTCCAATCTCATCTAGGATGATCAAACTGTCCTTTGTAGCATTTCTCAAAATATTAGCGACTTCAGTCATCTCAACCATAAATGTACTTTGACCGCTCGCCAAATCATCAGAAGCACCTACACGAGTAAATATTTTATCGCATATTGAGATGTCTGCTGATGCAGCTGGTACAAAGGAACCAATCTGTGCCATAAGAACAATCAAAGCAGTTTGTCTCATGTATGTAGATTTACCCGCCATATTTGGTCCAGTAATAATGGCAAATCTATTATCGTCTTCATCTAGGTGAGTGTTGTTTGTGACAAACATATTCTCAGGCATCATCTTCTCAACTACAGGATGTCTGCCATCGATAATATCAACTTTTCCAGATTCATTGATGGATGGTCTAACATATCCATTTCTCTCTGCAACATATGCAAGTGATGCGGATACATCAATCTTTGCAATAGCTTTTGCTGTAGATTGAATTCTAGAAATTTGATTGTAAATTTCATCTCTAATTTCAGAGAAAATATTATATTCAAGTGAGAATAATTTATCTTCAGCGCCCACAATAATATCTTCTAATTCTTTTAGTTTATCTGTAGTGTATCTCTCTGCATTTGCAAGAGTTTGTTTTCTAATATAATGCTCTGGAACTTTATCTTTAAAAGAGTTCGATACTTCTAAGTAATATCCAAACACTTTGTTGTACTTAATCTTAAGTTTAGTAATTCCAGTTTCTTCTTTTTCTTTTGCCTCTAACTCGGCTAACCATTGCTTGCCTTCAGTCTTAGCATTTCTAAGTTTGTCTACTTCTTCGTTGAAGCCCTCTTTTATTATTCCACCTTCTCTAATGCTAATAGGCGGATCGTCATTTATAGACTTATCAATTAGTTCTGCTATATCCGACAAAGGATCAAGCGTATTGAATATCTCTCTGAACAATGGAGACTCAAAATCTTTAATCACATTTTTGATATGCGGAATCATTTCTAATGAAGTCTTAAAAGCAATCAAATCTCGTGGGTTTGCTGACTTATATGAAATCTTACTGAGCAGTCTTTCCAAGTCATAAATTGGTGATAGATATTCCCTCAACTCATCTCTAGTAATTAGTGAGTTGTTTAGTTCTTCTATCACTTCTTGTCTTGCAATAATTTCATCCCTAGAAATAAGAGGCTGTTCAATATAACTTCTCAAAGTTCTAGCGCCCATTGCAGTCTTTGTTTTATCTAGCACCCAAAGTAACGAGCCGCGTTTCTGTTTGTCACGCATGGTCTCACAAAGTTCAAGGTTTCTTCTAGTTGATGTATCAAGCATCATAAATGTGCTTGAAGTATATGGTTTAAGATTTGTTATATGTTCTAGACTTGTCATTTGCGTCTCAAACAAATATCTAAGAAGCGAACCAGCCGCCAATATATAAACTTTAGAATCTGTAATTCCAAGTCCACTTAGTGATGAAACTTTAAAGTGATCTTTTAATGTGTTGTTACAAGTGTCCTCGTCAAAGTACCAATCTTCTAATTCAAAGATTGAAACTCCCATTCTGTTTTTAAGTTCATCCACATTAAAAGGATTCATACCCTGTGCTATGAAAGCTTGATTGCATACAATCTCAGTTGGAGTAAATGTATATATTTCATCCAACACATCTCTCTCAGAGTTAGCTTCTGTCACATAATAATCACCAGTTGTTACATCACAAATAGAAACACCATACATATCACCAATATAAACAATTCATCCAAAGATGCGGAATCTAAATTGGTACCTGGTGTTACTATTCTTACAACTTCTCTCTTTACTAAACCTTTGGCTTGGGCAGGATCTTCGGTCTGCTCAACAATACAAACTTTGTAACCCTTAGAGACAAGTTTATTAATATACGAATCAACCGCATGATGTGGAACTCCACACATTGGTGCTCTTTCATCTAAACCACAGTTCTTTCCGGTCAAAGTAATCTCCATTTCCTTTGAACCAGTAAGAGCGTCATCGAAAAACATTTCATAAAAATCGCCCAGTCTAAAGAACACAATGCAATCACTGTGTTCTTGTTTGATTTCTAGATATGATTTCATCATCGGTGTTAAGGAATCAAGTTGATTATCCCAAACATCTTGCATTAACTTTGGTAAGCTCAATTTACAATCTCTCCCATATAGTAAAAGCCTTTAGCTTCATTTAATTTTACATTTTGAATTGTTCCAATGAGTGATTCATCTCCTGGAACATGAACTACTGTATTGTTGCTAAGTCGACCAGAAATATAGTTATCCAACTTTTCATTTTTCTCTTCGATTAGAACTTCTACAGTTTCTCCTAATTTTTCATTAATCTTTTCATTTGAAATCTGATTAACTACTTTTAACAACCTATTAAATCTATCTTTGATAACAGATTCTTCTACTTGGTTTGGCATCTCAGCCGCAGGTGTTCCTGTACGTTTTGAATAAATAAAAGTAAATACAGAATCAAATCTACATTCTTGTATCAATTCCAAAGTGTCTTGAAAGTCTTCTTCAGTCTCTCCTGGAAAACCGACAATAATGTCAGTTGATAATCCAATATCAGGAACCGACTCTCGAAGTTTTCTAACTATCTCCAAATAGTCTTCTCTAGTGTAGTGCCTATTCATCTCTTTTAAGATTCGATTACTTCCAGACTGCATCGGCAAATGAAATTGCTTACAAATCTTTTCTGATAAATGCATAGTCTCAATTAACTCATCAGATAAATCCTTTGGGTGCGAAGTCATAAATCTAATTCGTTTTAATCCATCAACTTTAGTAACTCTTCTTAAAAGTTCAGCAAACGAAATAGGTTCATCTAATGTCTTTCCGTAAGAGTTAACATTTTGGCCAAGAAGCATTATCTCGATCACACCTTCGCTTACAAGTTTTTCAACTTCTTTGACGATGTCGTCAGGCTTCCTACTACGTTCTCTACCTCTTACATACGGCACGATACAGTAACTGCAAAAGTTATTGCATCCAAACATAATGTTTACACCAGACTTGAACGAATATTTACGTATAGTTGGCAGATCTTCGACAATCTTATCTGTGCCATCAAGTATTTCCTCAACCTTATGTTTTTCACTCAATCTCTCATACATTAGTTCAGCAAAGTTATATAAGTTATGAGTGCCAAAGATCAAATCAATAAACCTATAACTTTTGTTTAATTTATCAACAATATGTTTTTCCTGCATCATGCAACCGCAAAGACCAACTATCATATCAGGATTCTTTTCTTTGATTTTTGATAAATAACCAAGTCTTCCATAGATTTTAAAATTTGCATTTTCTCTTACAGTACATGTGTTATATAAAACTAAATCAGCATGTTCGTCATCAGTCTCCTCGTAACCCATTTCAGTCAAGATACCAACCAATTTTTCTGAATCTTTAAAATTCATTTGGCATCCAAATGTGACGACACACGCTGTTAGTTTTCTTCCAAGATTATTCTCTTTTTGTTTTATAATTTCTCTACATTTATCAATATAGAATAATTGCTTTTCTTCTTCAGTTTGAAAATCCATATAACCTCTAATCGTCAAAAACTATTTCATCTAGCCTTTCGTCGTGAGAAGTTGTTGGGATGCTTTCTAGGACTTGGAATGAATAGCAAATTCCAACAGAATGAACTGAAACTTCTGATAAGAATTTGTCGTAAAATCCTCCACCATATCCTATTCTCATACAGTCCTGTGAGAAAGCCACGCCAGGAACTAAAATGATATCAGGTGCTGGTGCTTCTTCATTCGACTTTGGCTCTGGAATGCTAAACTTTCCAATTTCAAAATCATCTTCAGATTCTGCCACACAAAACTTAATCTTATCTCCAACAACCTTTGGAAAGGCCATTATTTTATTATTCTTTTTACAGTCATCGTAAATCATACGAAGCGAAACTTCATTGTTAACTGCATAATACATATAAACAACCTTTGCAGTTTTATACTCTGGAGTATTAATTATCTTTTGACAAATAATTCTACTCCTTGTCAAAATCTCTTGGTTGGTTAATTCAAGTCGCTCTTTTATAACCGCTTTTCTTAATGTCTCTTTATCCATTTTGACTCCTTACTCTAGGAAAATATAAGTAGTTTCATCATTTGATGCTATAGCACCAATATATATTCCGTTCTCTTGTAAAACTGCTTTCTTTCCTGGATATTTTATAATAGCAACACCAGTTTTCTCTTTGTTCCAAATATTCTTTTCTTTGAACGAAGCAACTACTGTAGTGTTGTTTATGTATTCGATGTTATATTCTGCAGGATAAGTATTTTCAACCTCATCCGTCATAAGATTTAAAAACTCTGTTCCATATGATTTCTTCATAAGCATATAAGGAACATTATCAATAACAGTTGCATAATTAATAAGTGAATGCTTATGAGATGTTTTGTTAACACATGTATATGTTTCTTTTGTTTCTAGATCATAAAAGATTGTGTTTTCTTCGTCGTCATCGTGATTGTATTTAGAGTAAACCAAATAGTTACCTTGAATCTTAGCTTTACCAATAGTCGAGTCAAAGAAACACTGATCAATATTGTTATAAACTACATTCTGCTGTTCAAGTTGCAAATCACTTAAGAACTGCTGAATGTTAAGAGATACTATTGATTCCACAGCTGCATCATCTTCTGAAACCACGCCTTGGTCAAATACTGGATAGCCAGTCTTCATAATACAATCATTCTCACTATATGGAATGATGTAATCAATTCCGTTATCCACAAGATTTTGGTTATGAATTACTATCTGTTTATTTTTAACAAAGTTAAATACTATTTGAGAAAATTTGTGGAATCCATACTTTTCAGGATCAGCTTCAGATACCTTAGGTAAGGCTCTTTGAATGATAAGATTCTGATCATCTAATACAAATATTTTAATCTGCTTGTGATTTGGATATAGATTAATATCATCACGAAGAGTAATAATTTTTCCAAATGTATGATCTGTAATATTGTATCTAATTATGTTGAAAACATATCCACCATCCACATCTTTGTCATATTCTGTAAAATATATGAAATCTGAATGATGAACACAATTTGTAATCTCGAAAATATCCACTTTATCAGAATGTGGAGCTACTTCTTTCCTAACATTTTCTTCCAAAAAATAAAGGTAGTAACGTACCTTTGGAATGTTCTCAAAAGGACCTGCCTCATACTCTTTTTCAAGAATAATATCATCCTTCAAATGAACCGCATTAAAGTATTCAAATTGTGCTAAAAATCGAATATTCATAACAGTCTCCCGTCTCGTTTCTCAATAGTATATTTTACTATATTTTCAGGTCATTGTCATTACTGATAACGCCTTAAAATGGCTTATATTTCTCAATTATTTTCTCAAAAACACTAATTCCATCTACGGCTGATGAAACAATTCCTCCTGCGTATCCTGCACCCTCTCCAGCAGGGTAAATACCGCTTATATTTGACTGTAATTCATCATCCCTAACTATTCTAACAGGTGAAGAAGTTCTGCTCTCCACACCTGATAAAATGACATCGTCATCGTTAAAGCCATCAATTATATTCCCAAAATAATCTATGCCTTCAATAATGGCATCGACAATATTTGATGGTAAAACATTTGCCAAATTTGATAGCGTATATTCACCTTTTGTATTTGGTTTTATGCTTCCAAGTTCAGTTGTCTTTACACTATGCTTTAAATCAATTAACTTTTGAACTGG
>CADBBS010000135.1 GCA_902793045.1 uncultured Lachnospiraceae bacterium | reverse complement strand
TGAGCAGGCGAGAATGCTAACGGGTCAAGTCATTAAAGTATCTGGTGGACATGCCTTATGACTCTTCCGAAATTCATAATAACTCTTGAAAGGCTACGGTTAGGCCGAGCCCTGCTCTGGAATTGATTTGTTCATTATTATCTTTTATAATTGTTTTCATAGTGTCCCCCTAGATGCAAGTTTTTATGTAAACCTTCTTCCAGCGTTTATATCACATACATGCCCCCCCTGGCACAATGTTTAGGGCTAATTATTCTTGTATTGTATATTTGCAATTTGGATAATTGGAGCATCCATAGAAGATGCCATACTTTCCTGTTCTTAAGACCAAGTCACCACCACATCTTGGACAAATACCCATAGAAAGCTTTTCTTCTTTTTCCCTCTCTTTTGCCCTGATGTTAAATACATGGGAATCATCATCTATCACTTCCCTCATATTATGCAACGCAAGTTTATTAATCACCTCCTGTACATCACTATCAGAAAGACGAGCAGTTTTGTAATTCTGGATGGTATCTATAAGTTCATCATCATATATCACATGATACTTTGTTTCCACCTTTTTCAAATAAGCATTACCACAAAATACAACAATGGGTACAACTGGCAACCACGACCAATCTTTAAGCTTTTGCTTAATTGCATACATATGCGCCAATGATTGTTTTACAGGGTTGTAAAATTGATTCTTTGTTACATAAGTATATGTCTTAAATGGATTCCGTCTATAAGTTACCTCTGTAACGATTATTTGTTTCCAATATTCCTGATCATCATTACCATAAATCTCGCCTCGATAGTTTTTCGTCTCAATAGCGAATACTCCATATTTCGAAACAACTATATGATCTACCTGTGTTGTTCCTTTTCCTACATCTAGAATGACATCATTAAAGATATGATAGTCATCAGACAATTCCAAGAGTATCTTGTAAACTTTTTCTTCTCCCCTCTTTCCTTTTTGCCTCGGTGAATTATACCACCAACCATATACTATTAGCGTGACGATGGATAGTAAGGCTATGACAAATTGAAAAGACATGATGTATTTATTTTATAAACAGTCCAACATGATTATATCATCATCTGTTAGTTCTCCTTGACCAATTAAATATTTAAATAAACTCTCAGACAATTCCTTACCTGCTGTAGCTTTTGTATTTTCATGTATATATTTACCGTCTTTTATACTTATCGTTGAAATAGCCCATGACGAAAATTCATCTTTACCATTATTAGTAAACACAACTAATTCTTTACTATTCTTTTTTAATCCTTTATCTACAACATAATACTTATCATACACATTGGATGAAAAAACAACACCCTTCTTCAAATTTTCCATATATCGTTTAAGTCCTTCTTCTGAAACCTCTAATGGACAATATGGAAATTCTGTTGGAGTTCTCCAATATCTTTGCTTTGCAGATGGAGTTAATGACTCGTATAAAAAAATATCTTCGTCTGGCTCTTCTTTTTCTTCTGGTATAATTGAGACTGAATCTTGATGATTTATAGTACGATATCCGCCTAGTCCATCAGGTATTTTATTCATAAATGGATTGTCCTCTAATAAGAGCGGCTTACTTACTGTTGGTTTCACTTTATCAAAAATCCAATCACCAACATGTTTTTCTGCTTTTCTGTATTTTGGATTAGGTTGAGCTGTTTTGGCCCAATGGCTCCAATTTGCCAAACAATTCTGAGCTTCTTCTTTTGTAACATTCTTCATCCATATGAAGTTTCTGTCTTCTGTTTCATACCCATATAGCAGTTGAGGGTTTTCTAAAAAAGCTTCAACGCTTCCGCATATTAGCTCAACCTTCTTTCGGGTTATTTCATTGGTAAGAATATTTTCAAGTTTAGTGAGCCATCGAAGATTTTCTGGTCGATTATTGTGTCGATTTGTGTCTATGTGATCAACAACATGTTGTTCACTGGGTGCTTTTCCATGAAAAGCCGTTGCTACAATTCGATGTACTCGTTCACCACAAAAATCCATATAGCCTGTTACAATATTTGGAGTACCAAAACTCCATACGTTATCAAGTTTACGTTTAATTTTTCCTTCACGCTGATGACGCTTTATTGAGCCATTGTCTCGGGCAGAATAATGCTCGTCTTTGTAGAAACAGTCTTTGACCTCGTTATAATCGTCTATGTTAACCATTATGATTCATATTTATGGTTAATAACTCCATCTTTTGCTTCTTTCCTTTTCTGTAATATATCAAGACTTGATAAATGCCAAGGACTGGAGATGTCTTACCTTTTATAAATCATCCATATTCTTACTTTGATTCACTCTTTGATTTGCAATATCCCTATAGTCAATATGTAAATACAATTCATCCATAAAGGAATATTGAGGGTTGCCGATATACATTTCAACATAACCCAATGTTTTTTCAAGTTTACTATCTGGCACTATAATTGATATGGTAGGATGACCATCTTGTTCACCTTCTCGGGGAATACCATCTGCATATTTTGTTTTCAACATGTCTCTAAAAGAATTATATACTCTATCACAATGTTCTTTGTTAATACAGGTAATAACAGCCTTTGCACGATAAACAACTTTTGTCTTCTCATTATAATAAACATAAAAATCTGCTTTCTCTCCAGAGAAAGAACCTTTAAAACAGCGACATCCAGTTTGCAATTGACGACTACCTACTGCATCATATTTAATACCCTTTGCCTGTAACTTTACTTGAAAAGCAGAAATAGTTCCATTTAACGGAATACCCATAAACTTCATATGTTCTGTTTGCGCTTGTAACACCAAAGATAACAAGCAATTTAGAAAAACAAATAATACTCTTTTCATAATTATCTATTTTAAATCAATACTCTATCAGCATTTGAAGAAATCCTCGTTTATCATATTTATAGTTTCGTATTTGTGTACAAAGATAATGAAATTTATCCAAATTCTATATAAACTAATCTAAAAACTTGGTAGATTCTAGCAAATATATTGGAGTTTTGCACTGTTAAACACTCATTACAAGAAATTTCGCAAAAACACCTCCTCACCTCCGTCAACAGGTGCTGAAAGCCGATAAATAAAGGGATTGAGAGGGAGGAGGTGTTTGTTCAACACCTCCGAACACCTCCGATTTTGGCATAAAAATGGGCAAAAACAAAAGAATTGAGGAAACAAAAAAGAGTGCGTTGGCACTCCTAAGATACTATTTCTTCAAATACATCTTTAACGGCTTTTGTGCATCAGAACGGATACTTAAGAGAGTAACCTTCTGAGGACTATATCGATAAATAATTGTATAACCCATTATATAGACAAAACGGATATCTGGACGAGTGGAAGGATTACCTATGGTTGGATATTTAGCCAGACGTTGTAATTCGTCAAGCAATGCTTTTAGTAGTCGCTTACTATAAATGTCAGAACCATTCCGTTCATCATAGAAAGTAAGAATCTTTTTTAACTGAATAGTTGACCTGCGACTGAATTCTATCAGTCTATCCATTTCCTAAACATCGTTTTAAATTCATTCAATGATACAACCTCACCACGATCTACTTCTTCGATTTCTCTTTGCAAATCGGGAGTAACTTGTAAAACACCATCAACAACAGAGGCATATGCCAAGTCAGGGCGAGCAACCCTTGTGTGGACACAAGGTTCTACTGCTGTCAATAATGGTTCGGAAGCCATATCTATACCGTTTTTGTTCTTTTCCATTTGAATCTATTCTTAGTAAGTGCAAAGATAATTATTATTATCGAAAGTCCCAAGTTTTTCAAAAGAAAATTTACGAATTTCGTAAAAACACCTAACATCCTACCCTAATACGCTTGAAATGCCGATAAATAAAGGGATTGGAACTAGGTACCTGTTTGCCGAACACCTACCTAACAGGTACCCTATCCCCACCAAGTCTTTTTGCATATACATCCACATCACTTTTGGATATTTATACCCCCATTTTACTCCAGTATCTCCAATGCTTTGTTCCAGTATCTGTTAAG
>CADBBS010000134.1 GCA_902793045.1 uncultured Lachnospiraceae bacterium | reverse complement strand
GTTAAGAGGGATCATGTTCCTTATGATGTATGGCAAAGACAAGGATATCTTCAAACAACGGAAGGTAACGTAGTTCATTATGGCTATATTGAAAAGTTTATAGAAGAGCTAGGAAAGAGATTTAATATTAGAGAAATTGCATTTGATAGATGGGGAGCAGTACAAATGGTTCAAAATCTAGAAAACATGGGATTTACTGTTGTTCCATTTGGACAGGGATTTAAAGACATGAGTCCACCAACTAAAGAATTGATGAAATTAACTCTTGAAAAGAAATTAGTTCACGGAGGTCATCCAATCTTAAGATGGAACATGGACAATGTCTTTATTAAAACTGACCCTGCTGGAAATATAAAAGCAGACAAAGAAAAATCTACTGAAAAGATAGATGGAGTAATAGCAACAATCATGGCACTTGATAGAGCAATAAGATGTGGTAGCACTTTAAGTGAAAGTGTCTATGATAACAGAGGAATTTTATTCTTATAGAAGGAGATGATTAAATATGGGAATTTTTAGTGGCATATTTAGGTCGAGGGATGCACCTAAAGATAGAACGCCAGGAAGTAACTATAGTTTTTTTATGGGAGGATCAACAAGTGGTAAGAGAGTAAATGAACGCTCTGCAATGCAAATGACTGCAGTTTATAGCTGTGTAAGAATTTTGTCGGAGGCAGTAGCTAGTTTGCCATTACATTTCTACAAGTATGATGAAAACGGAAGTAAAAAGAAAGCTATAGAACATCCATTGTATTTTCTATTGCATGATGAGCCTAATCCAGAGATGACGTCTTTTGTGTTTAGAGAAACACTTATGACTCATCTTTTATTATGGGGTAATGCATATGCACAAATCATAAGAAATGGAAAAGGCGAAATCATAGCATTGTATCCACTTATGCCAGATAGAATGACAGTTAATAGAGATGAAAAGGGAAAACTATACTACGAATATTTAACGAGTACAGATGAGGCTCCAATCAATAAAGATGTAACAGTAAGACTTAGTGCAACAGATGTCCTACATATTCCTGGATTAGGATTTGATGGGCTAGTTGGGTATTCTCCAATTGCAATGGCTAAAAATGCGATTGGTCTTGCAATAGCAGCAGAAGAATATGGTAGCAAGTTTTATGCGAATGGTGCTGCACCGAGTGGTGTGTTAGAACATCCAGGAACATTAAAAGACCCTACAAAAGTAAGAGAAAGTTGGAATGAAACCTTTGGAGGTAGTCAAAATTCTCACAAAGTAGCTGTACTTGAAGAAGGTATGAAATATACTCCTATTTCTATTTCTCCAAATGAAGCTCAATTTTTAGAAACTCGTAAATTTCAAATAAATGAGATAGCTCGAATTTTTAGAGTCCCACCACATATGGTTGGTGACCTTGAAAAGTCGAGTTTTTCTAATATAGAGCAACAATCATTGGAGTTTGTGAAATATACGCTTGACCCTTGGGTTTCAAGATGGGAGCAAACACTTATAAGGTCGTTATTAACTAAAGAAGAAAAGAAAAAATATTTTATTAAGTTTAATGTTGATGGCTTACTTCGTGGAGATTATCAAAGCAGAATGAGTGGATATAGCATTGGTATACAAAATGGATTCATGTCACCAAATGATGTAAGAGAACTTGAAAATCTAGATTTAATTCCAGATGAAGAAGGTGGAAACACATACATGGTAAACGGAAACATGATGCCAATCACTGAAGTAGGTGCAGCATATAGACCTAAAGGAGAGGAGGAAAAAAATGAAGAAGTTTTGGAATTGGAAGAACAAAACGATAACAAATCAGGAAACCGAAACTCAAAGTCAAGAAAGAATACTGTTCCTAAATGGAACAATAGCTGAAGAGTCATGGTTCGATGATGAAGTAACACCAGCATTATTTAAAGATGAATTAAATAGTGGTGAGGGAGACATTACCGTATGGATTAATTCTCCAGGTGGTGACTGCATTGCAGCAGCTCAAATCTACAATATGCTGATGGATTACAAAGGTAATGTAACAGTAAAAATAGATGGAATTGCAGCAAGTGCAGCATCAGTAATTGCAATGGCTGGAAACAAAGTAATCGTATCTCCAGTATCAATGATTATGATCCACAATCCTGCAACAATAGCAGCAGGAGATACAGCAGAAATGCAAAAAGCCATAGCTATGCTTGATGAAGTTAAGGAATCAATCATCAATGCATATGAAATCAAAACAGGCTTATCAAGAGCAAGGTTATCACATCTTATGGATGCTGAAACATGGATGGACGCTAATAGTGCCATTGAGCTTGGATTTGCAGATGAAATAATGCAAAGAAACACAGAAGAGGATGAGCTTGAAGTTCCTAATGTAAGCATGACGTTTTCTCGTGCATCTGTTACTAACTCATTAATTGAGAAGATGGCAGAAAAGTGCAAGATAGCACAGAAAACAAAAAATGAAATAGCATCAGACAGTTTATTAGAACGTCTGGAATTAATAAGAAATTGGAGGTAATAAAAATGACTATTTTAGAATTAAGAGAAGCTAGAAATAAAGCTTGGGAAGGTGCTAAAGCCTTCGTAGAAAGTAAAAGAGATAAGGACGGACTTCTTTCAAAAGAAGATGCCGAAACTTATAACGCTATGGAAGAAAAAATAAAAAACTATAGCAAGGAAATTGAAAGAATGGAGGAAATGGAAAACATGGAAAATGAATTAAATAAGCCTGTTAATAGTCCAATCGTTACAAAGCCTTTAAAAGCAGATAACGAAGTAAAAACAGGAAGAGCCTCAAATGAATATAAAGAGGCAATGTTAAATGCATTACGTTCAAACTTTAGACAAGTATCAAACGTATTACAAGAAGGTGTAGATGCAGATGGTGGTTATTTAGTACCAGATGAATATGACACAAGATTAATCCAAAAATTAGAAGATAATAATGTGGTTCGTGCATTAGCTACAAAGATTAAAACAAGTGGAGAACACAAAATCAATATAGCAAGTACAACACCTGCCGCAGCTTGGATTGAAGAAGGTGGAACACTAACATTTGGTGATGCTAAATTCGAGCAAAAAATACTAGATGCCCACAAATTACACGTAGCTGTTAAAGTTACAGAAGAATTATTATATGATAACGCATTCGGTTTAGAGAATTTCTTGATTGATAGCTTTGGTAAAGCAATCGGAAATGCTGAAGAGAATGCGTTTTTAAATGGTACAGGAAATGGACAACCAACTGGTATCTTCGCTGAAAATGGTGGTGGAACTTACATCACAACAGAGGCAACAGAGGGAGATGCAATTATTGAACTTGTATACAGCTTAAAGAGAGCTTATAGAAAGAATGCTGCATTTATCTTAAATGACAAAATGATAGCAAAAATTAGAACATACAAGGATCATAACGGTGCTTATATGTGGCAACCATCATTAATTGCAGGAGAACCAGATAAATTATTAGGTTACCCTGTATATACATCTCAATATGCACCAGAAGACTCAATCGCATTTGGTGACTTTAGTTATTACAACATTGGTGATAGAGGTGCAAGATCATTCAAACAACTTACAGAATTATTCGCTGGTAACGGAATGATTGGTTATGTTGCAAAAGAAAGAGTTGATGGAATTTTAGTACTTCCAGAAGCTGTACAAATCTTAAAAATTGAAGAATAGTCTTCAAAATAATAAAGGAGGTAAATAGCAGTGATTGAAGAGTTATTAACTAAAGTAAAACAAAATCTTATATTAGAACATTCAGTAGATGATGAATTACTAATACAATTCATCACTGCTGCAATCTCTTATGCAGAAAGCTATCAGCATATAGAAGAAGGATACTATCAAGAAAATGCAATGTCAGAAACAACAAAACAAGCAATTATTATGCTTGTTAGTCATTTCTATGAAAGTAGAGATGGTTCAACAGGTGGTTTCTTTGCTGACAATGTAAATGCATCAAGCCAAGTATGGAACACAGTAAATCTACTATTAAGACTTAATAGAGATTGGAAGGTGTAGCCTATGAGCTTTGGTAAAATGAATAAATTTATTGAAATAAAAAGTATC
>CADBBS010000133.1 GCA_902793045.1 uncultured Lachnospiraceae bacterium | reverse complement strand
TAGCATCTCATATTGCCATACTTAAATCTGTAGATGCTCTCCTTTATATCTCCTCTGTATTCAAATACAGATACATTTCTTTTAAAGTAGTGCTTTATCCTTTTACATTCTTCGCACGAGAAACCTTCCTCGCTCATTGTCCTTCCGCATACCCCACAAATAGGTTGTTTCAATACTCTAAATGCACCTTTGCAGTCTTCGCATAAACCTACCCTTCCTATTACTTTGTCGCACCTTGGACAAACGTCCGGATAAAACGCCTTGATTAATCTCTTCATCTCTTCCCCCTATTAAATTTTGACTGGCCGCCTATAGTTATGCCTGCTCTTCTTCCTGTTCAGTCAGCTGCCACTTTAGTCCCGAGTATCTTTTGTGCTCGTCCACATTTTTAATCATGCCGTCAAAGATTTCTTTTCTACCAACTATACACACGCACTTCATCGCTCTCGTGATTCCAGTGTAAAGAAGGTTCCTTGTCATCAAACGATTATTTCCAATAACAAGCGGCATAATCACTGCTGGGTACTCAGAGCCTTGTGATTTATGAACTGTAATCGCATACGCAAGTTCCAACTGCTCAGCCTCATTCGAATCGTAAACCGAATACTTGTCATCGTCAAATTTTACTTCTATATAATGAGTGGTTGTGTTAATGGATGTAATAATTCCGATGTCTCCGTTAAAGATTCCAGTGCCACTTTCCACAGTCATTCCATTCTTCGCTTTGATGAGCCACTTCTGATCGTAGTTGTTTTTAATCTGCATTACTTTGTCGCCCTCGCGGAAGACCACGCCATTTACCACCTGCTCCTTTTTGGCCTTTGACGGTGGATTAATATATCTTTGAAGGTCTTTGTTTAGAACCTCCACACCAATGTTTCCTTTGCGCATTGGAGTAAGAACTTGAATGTCTAGCATATCGCTTCCTACAAACTCAGGTAACTTTTGTGTGATAAGTCCGATAGTGGCATTCTTTGCAGACTGCACATCATTTCTTTCTATATATAAGAAGTCTTCTTCGCTGTTATCCAGTTCTACTTCCTCGCCGTTGTTAATCTTGTGGGCATTTGTAACTATTCCACTCTTGCCCTCCTGGCGATAAACCTTTGTGAGGAATGTTGTCTCAAATTTTTCAGATGCAATAATATCTTTCAATACATTACCCGGGCCCACGCTTGGAAGCTGATTAACATCGCCCACCAAAACTAGCTTAGTACCAGGAAGCATCGCGCGAAGTAGCGCACATATTAAAAATGTATCAACCATAGAAACTTCGTCCACTATTATGACATCAGTCTCTAGTGGGTTTTGCTCGTTGTGTCCAAATGTTGCCTGATATTCTGTCTCGGTTTCATCGCCCACCACCTCAAGCATCCTGTGGATAGTCATAGCATCATGTCCTGTGGCTTCTGTCATTCTCTTTGCCGCACGTCCAGTAGGCGCCGCCAAAGATACCTCTAGCCCATCGCTTTCAAACATTTTTATAATCGCATTGATAGTGGTAGTCTTTCCAGTACCAGGTCCACCAGTGATAACTGACACACCGTGGTTTTGTGTTGCGATGATAGCATTTCTTTGAAGTTCGTCCAAAGAAATATTTGTCAACTTCTCAATCGTATCCAACTTAACACCCATCATATAATCATCTTCGGGTGTATCTATGTTTAAGTCTTCCAACTTGTTTGCAATAGTTCGCTCAGCATTCCAGAAAGGCATAGCAAAAACTGCTTCCTCTCCTTCTATCTCTTTCTTAACCAACCTCTTCTCCAAAAGAAGTTCTGTGTAGCACTGATCTAGTAATTCCATATTGAAACTACCATCAGATGTCTGGAACTGGTCGCGAAGTCCTAGCATATTTACTGTGGCTTCCACCATCTTTTCCTTTGGAAGATATGTGTGACCTTCCATATTTGCAGCCTCCTGCAAAGCATACACCATTCCACTCTTGATTCGAATGGCAGCATGCACTTCCACGCCAGCACGTCTAGCAATCTCATCGGCACGTTTGAATCCAATGCCCACCACATCGTCAGCCAATCTGTATGGATTAGTCTTTATAACATCATACACACTGTTGCCGTATGATTTATATATCTTTGTCGAGAGCGCTGGAGAAATGCCGTAGTCCTGCAAAAACATCATGACATCTCTCATCTCACGCATAGACTCAATCTGGTTGCAAATCTCCATGGCTTTGCGAATAGAAATGCCCTTCACTTCTGCTAGCATCTCAGGCTCCTCGTCAATAATTCTAAAAGTATCGTCCTGAAAACGGTTAACTATACGCTCAGCCAATGCAGGACCAATCCCTTTAATAGCTCCGGAGCCCAAGTACTTCTTCATCGCCTGTTCATCAGTAGCTGGCACCATGCGATAAGAATGCATCTTAATTTGTTCTCCATATACATCATGGAAAACTTCTTCACCCTCAACTTCTAAATACTCGCCCTCGCCCACATAGCCAAATACACCAGTACAAGTGTACTCGTTCGTGTCCTCAGACAGTATCAGAACCGCATAGCCGTTGTCTGGGTTTTGGTATAAAATGTTTTCTACAAAACCAGTTACTGTTATCATGTTAACCTTTCTTTTAAATGTTACTAAAATTTATGTACTTTCTTTGTCGCACTTGCATTTAAGTGACTTTTAAACAAAATGTAAGCTGCCCCTTGGAATTGGGACAGCTTTTATTTTAATCTATTGTTTTGTTTTCCTTAGCAGCCTCATCTAGGAAATCTAGATACTGACCTGTTCCTATGGCCACAGCTGTCATTGGATCTTCTGCAGTCATTGTGTTGATACCCGTCTTGGATTCGATCAACTCATCAATTCCGTGAAGTAAGCATCCACCTCCTGTCAGAACAATTCCTCTCTCTGCGATATCTGCCGCTAACTCCGGTGGGGTTTCTGTAAGCACTTTGTGGATTTCTTCCACCATAGTGTCTGAAACATCTCTTAGAGCCTCTTCAGTCTCGGCTGATGTCACCTCCAAAACTTTTGGAAGACCAGTCACAAGGTTTCGACCGCTCACTTCCATAGAAGTTTTCTCCGCCTCGTTAAAGCAAGAGCCAATTCCCACTTTAATCTCCTCGGCAGTTCTATCTCCAATCAAAAGATTGTGTTTCTTTCTCATGTATTTAACGATGGCTTCGTCAAAGTCTTCACCGGCCAACTTTAGTGATGAACTAACTACGATTCCACCTAGCGAAATAACAGCTAAGTCTGTAGTACCACCACCGATATCAACTATCAAGTTACCGAATGGTAAGTTGACATCGATACCTGCTCCTATAGCAGCCGCCAAAGGTGCCTTAACTATAAACACTTCTCTAGCGCCGGCCTGGAATGTAGCATCCATTACGGCCTTTGTCTCCACCTCAGTAGCTCCACTTGGGATACTAACGCAAACTCTTGGCTTTCTAAAAGAGCGCTTACCCACAGCCTTCTGGATGAAGTAACGAATCATCTGCTCTGTAATAGAGTAGTCTGAAATTACGCCCTGCTTAATAGGATGAACTGAAACAATGTTGCCTGGAGTTCTACCAATCATAAGTCTGGCTTCTTCTCCCACTGCCACAATCTTATCAGTGTCGCGATCTAGCGCAACCACACAAGGCTCCTTCAAAACCACGCCTTTACCTTTTATATAAACTAATATGCTCGAAGTACCTAAATCAATACCAATATCTGTCTCAAACACTTTAATTCCTCCTATGCAGTTTGAAAAAACACTGCACATTTTTTAATTTACACTGCTAACATTATAACTGTTTTCGCTATAAATTTAAAGACTATATTTAGTGTGATTTGCATTTTTTAAACAATTATTTTGCCGATTTTTGACTAAAAAAATCACACCAAATTATTTTGACTTTTTTAAAACTTTCATATATAATCTCAATGTATCATTTTTAATGATACATTAAATTTAAATACATCATTTAAATGATGTATTAAGTTTTTCATACTCAACCTAGGGGTGAGATTCCCCTAGGTCCCCCGAAAATAATGCTCCACCTATTGGTGGAGCTTTTTTACTGTCTTATTATATTCTTTTATATACTCTAGCTGCCTTTCAT
>CADBBS010000132.1 GCA_902793045.1 uncultured Lachnospiraceae bacterium | reverse complement strand
ATTAACTACTGAGAAGAAAGTAAATTCATAATCACGCATAATATCCTGCTCACTCATTCCAGCCAAAGCACCAATAAGTGTACAGAGCGTTCCAGTTCTATCTCTACCTATAGCGCAATGAACATAGATTGGGAAGTTATTTGGATTTGCAAATGTTAGTATCTCTTTTCTAAGAGCTGGATACCAATAATCATAATCAAGCGCATTTATATACTGCCCTGCAGAAACTGAAACTAGGTTTATGTTTTTACCTAGAGGTGAAACTTTAGACTTTCCACGCAAATCTAGGTCTGTCTTTATACCGTAAGTCTCAACCATTTTTCTTTTGCCTTCAGATGATATCTCATCTACATTGGCACCCCTGTATATAATTCCTTGTTTTACTCTATACTTTTTATCAACCGTTTGGCGTCCGCCAAAGTCCCTAGTGTTTGTAACTGAATCTACACTAATTGTTCTTGGAATATCAGCTGTAGTTATTTTTATAACGTCCGACATATACAAAGTATCATCTACTTCCGTGCTTACTTGGTAGTAATAGTCAGTGGCTGAGAACAAATCTTCTATAGTAACCTTTGTCTCAAATGTTATGAACTCTTTAGGGTCTGTCATTGTTTCATTTTCACTGAGTTTTACTTTATATGAAGTAGCGCCGTTCACTTTTTCCCACTCTATTACTAATGGCGCAGGTGCGTACTTATCTACACCCTTTACATAGTATTTGTTTATAGCACCTTTAGAATAGTGCGAAGCAAAGTCTAGCGGATCTCCCTCTAAGAGATTCACTGTACTGCTAGTGCAAATACTAATATTAGGCTTAATACTTTTTTCATAACTATTCCTTTCTTTGTCCGTTCAAATCTACATTTATTATATTAACATATTTTCATATAAAAAAGGCACCCAGTTGGGTGCCTTCTTAATTATTTTTTAGCTTTTGATTTTTTTGCTTTACTCCATGCGCCGTAAACTTTCTTTGTGCCGTTTAGCTTGTAAGCTCTAGCCTTAACATAAAGTACTTTCTTGCCTTTAAACTTCTTAGACTTGATTGTGAATTTAGTCTTCTTCACAAACTTCTTAACTAAGACTTTGCTGTTCTTCTTTTTAGATACCTTAACTTGATATCCCTTAGCGCCTGAAACTTTCTTAAGAGTTATCTTTAGTTTCTTAGCTGTCTTCTTTCTCTTGGCAATTTTCTTTATCTTTACTTTGCCTGGTTTAGTTACCTTTGGCGTAGGCTTAGGTGTTGGAGTTGGCTTAACTTCTGGATAAATACTGTCATAAAGTCCAAGTTCAGTACCCAAACGATACATTGTATTACCAGTTCTAACTTCTCCGTTGTTAGTTCTCATATAGTAGATTCCATCTTTTGTCTGTGTAATGGATACACGTTTCTCTACAACATCATCGCACAACCCAGCATTTATTGTGTAATAAATTGGAGTAGTTTGATTTGTCTCAGGATTATAGATGAATGTATTACCACATCCATCCACTGAAGTATCCATAAACAACAATCCATTCTTTGTCAATCCAGCGCATTTATAGTATTGTGCAAAATTATCATCAAGTATCTGCTTTCCAATGAAAGCTAGATCACCAGTCTTCTTCCAAGTTCCACCTTCGTAGCAATAAACATCATTGTTTATCTTATCTTCTGTTCTTACTCTCTTATCACCAAGTACGCCGCCAAACATCATATAGATTTTGCCATTGAATGTAGCGAGCGTTGGATTGATTACGTTCTTATCTGGAGCTTGAAGTTTAGTCCACTCATTCTTATCGGGAATAAATTTATAGAATACTTGCTCACCTTCGGAATCCCCACTCAGTTCACCCGCATAAAAATACATCTCTCCATTTAAGAATGTGTATGATGAATAATCATACATTAATGGACCCTCTGGAACAGTATATTCAAATATATCCCATTTAGGTTTCTTATCAGTAACTTTCATTCTTGCAATGAACTTTTTATCCCAATAGTGTTCTTCTACACCATCGTCAAAGTTAGCCGTGAATGTTTGATACACATAATCACCATCAATCATTGGTTTATATAATCCAGTCAAATAATACTGAGTATTATTTGCAAGCTCGTAATCGTTGTATCCATCTTTTCTTAATTTATCAAAGAATACATCTTTCAAATATGTATTACTGAAGTCTACGAATTCATCGCCGTTAAAATATGAAACTCTTCCTGTATGTACTTCAATGCCGTAAACCTTACTTCCATTTGCATCAGTAAATATATGACGGTATCTCGTTGGAAGTTCAGCATAATCCAATTCTCCCATGTTTTTGTATGTCTCTCTAAATACTTCCTCATATTTGTTAAATCCTTTGACAAGGAAGAATGAACGCTTACCATAATTGTCTTCGCTGTTACCAACATTAAACTCTGTGTATGTGCCAAACAATGGCTTAGCATTTCTGATTGTTATGGACTTGCCGTCCGGTGCAAAGTCGTAAATCATTCCCTGGTCTGGTAGCTCTACATATCCCGCACCATCTTTAGCTAGTCTCTTATACTTCACAGTCATCGTTGGATCAAAGTTGCTTCCACTGATTGTGATTGTCTCTTTATCTACGTCGCAAACCGCATCACTAATCTCAGGATGCTTTGCATTGTATAATCTCAAATCCACATATCCACCCGTCGAACATAAGTCGCTTAGTTCATCAGTTCTACGAGCACATGATAAGAATTTAGACTTAATTGCCTTAGCATAGTCAGCACCTGACTGACCATCTTTTTGTGGATTAAGTGCAGCTATTAAAGCACAAGTTCCTGAAGCAGATGGACAAGCCATAGATGTACCACTCATCATATCGTACGCTTCTGTTTTGCTAATTGTTGTATTTGGTTTAGATACTCCAATCGTATCTATATAAAACTCTAGGTCATGTACATCGCCAGGAGCCCAAGAACCCATAGGGCTATCCTCGGAAGTAGGATAAATCTCAAGACCAATTCCTGTCTCTTCATCTGTAATTTCATCATATGGCATTACAACATTTTTAGAATGTTCTTCGCCGGAGAATATATGAGTGTCTAGTCTGTTGTTTTTCGCATTCAAGTCGTGACCACCTGGATTATAACTAGGCTTTCCTTGTTTTGATTCGCCTCCATCTTTTCCATACAATTTGCAGTTACCATTGTCATTTACTACCTCACCACCAGTTACCTTCGCTGAGTGGAAGTCATCATTATCTCCACCTTGGTAATAGATGGAGAAACAAGTATTATCATCGCCTGTTGTTTCAGGATTTGTTTCATATGGGAAGTATAAGAAAAAATCATCTCCCGCCATTGCATCCTTAATAGTCACCTTCAAAGAAGCATTATTTTCTCCATGAGTAAATCTATGGTTTTCATCTATTGCATATTCCACTGAAGGTGCTCTCTGACCCTCGCGCTCTGCTTGCTCAGCTATCACAAACTTAGGTGAACCAAACGCTTTCATTCCAGGAATTCCGTCTGTTTCAGGGATTACAGTTTGCCCTGATATTGGTGTGTCTGTCTTGAAGCATCCATAGTACTCTGTAGTATCTGCTTTCTTATCTTTGCTATATAGTCCTGGGAAGTAACATGGATACCCTACAGTTGATAGGATGTTTACTCCAGGCGCAAATATATCAACATTTGACTTACCATAGTTTGAGAAACCTTGAGGTTTTCCGTCTATGTTACCGGCACCTACAGTTACTACGTAATCTGATTCTGTGGACGCTGGATTGTCTGTATGCTTATCCAAATCTTTATTAGCATTACCAGCAGCCATAAATGAAACGATTCCTACTTCACCAACCAAATCTAAAATAGCATCATATACTGTGCTACATGAATCAGGTCTTCCCCATGAGTTACTAGTTGCAACTACATTTACTCCAGCCTGCTTAGCTTTTAAAACATAGCTGAAAGCACCCATAGCTACATACCATTTTGTTCCGTCCATAGCTTCTTCATAGTTCTCGCCATTTGTGTTTAGTGTCATTATTTTTACATTGGCATCTCCTGCCATTCCTGCCACACCTTTGGCGTTGTTAGCCTGGGCAGCAATTATTCCAGCACAGTGTGAACCGTGACCAACATAGTCAGTTATATTTTCATTGTCATCGGCAAAGTTATAACCATGCTCACCCTTTAGACCAATGTTTCCAGGGTTTGTCCAAAGTCTGTTTTTTAGATCTTCATGAGTATCGTTTATACCTGTATCGATAAGAGCTATTACTGTCTCATCTGCATCTGGGTTTACATCTCTCCATGCAGTTGCTACGTTTGTACTGATGGACTTTGTAGGGTCCGCAGCACCTCTAGCATCAACTGATTCTCCAGCAGTGTTATGAGCTGCTGGCGCATTTGAATGATATAGGTATCCTGAATACTCATCATCTAGAGCGTAGTCTGAAAAGTCTTCATAGTCCTCTAGTTCTAGTTCTTTGTTTTCTTCTACTGCCTCTATTTTTTTGTTATCTGAAAGTTCTGAGATTAGTTCTTTGTCTGATAGTGTGTCTGACTTAACTAACGCAACTGTAAGTTCTCTATCTTCACCTTCAAATGTTATTGAATCTTCAAGTTCGAAATCGCTAATACTGTCATCAATGATGTTTACTTCGCTCTTGGCATCTTTGGCCACTTCACCTTGCTCATTGTAACTGTGAGCCATTTTACCAAAGTCGTCTGATACGTTATCCATACCACGAGCTGATTTTAAGGATGTCTTGCTTTCTTTTACAGCATCATCCTTAAACATTACGATTACCTCACCTGGGTTACTAGCTTTAACTTTGCTAGGTGTGTATGGACACATAGTCGCCACCATAGCTAAAGATAGAGTTAGTGCTCCTAGGGTTTTAATGAGTTTTTTCATCTTCAAATTCTCC
>CADBBS010000131.1 GCA_902793045.1 uncultured Lachnospiraceae bacterium | reverse complement strand
TCATGCATCCGGGCAGGAGTCAATTCATTCGAATTCATTAACGTTGTTATTTTTAAAACAGCTGCAAAGTTACGAAGAATTTTCCACACCGCCAACCCCCGCTGCAAAGAAAGTTGTGACAGTTGTGACAGTTATTTATCCACAATCACACACACCTTATTATATTATTATACATATTATATTATATAGATATATAGATATAGATCTAAGTGGAAATGTGGTGCGTTTAAAACTGTCACAATTGTCACAAGCGTAATCTCCCTGCCCACGATAATACTGCTCTCTACCCACGACAATACTGCACTCTGTAAAATAGATTCAAACCCTCCCAACATCCCTGAAAACACAGGCATTAACAGAAAATATTGCTACCATTAATCCTAGCAAAATCTACCATTAATGCTAGCAATTTTTCTCTTTAATAGCCGATTTTTTGAGCATTAAAAATGTCAAATTCTCTCTACATATATTTCACTTTCCACACAAGCACCTATTTTGTAACTGTTGATTAATTATTTAATTACCCACGTTGTGCAATTTAGTAATCCCCCCTCAAACGCCACGTCGTTATAATCGATAGTCTCAACAATCCTATCTGGAAAGGCTTTTTGAATAGTATCAACAGCCTGCTTGTCTTCATCTCTTCCGAACACAGGCAATACAATCAAATTATTGACTTCCAAGTAATTCACGTAAATGCCAACTGCACTTAAAGGATGTTTGGAGTCTTTTGGCTCAAAGAAAGGCATGTTGATGTATTTCATACCATATTTCTCTACAACTTTCTGCATACCCTCACGCCAATACTTATATTCGACATCCAAATTATTGCCAAGTATGGTGTCTCGATTTACAAATCTCACCATGCCGTCTGCATGTCCTGTCATATCACTCTTCTGAGCAGGAATGATAATAATCTCACACTCCAAAAGTTTACTTATCTCCTTTACAAGATCGTCTTTATCCCAATTTGGGTTTTCTGGGAAAATCCTGTCTGAAATGATTGCGCGACCTTCACAAATCAGTACGTTACCTCCATCAAGATTAATTTCTGAGAATTCTGCATCGATATTATTCAGTTTACAAACCTCTTTGACATCCGAACGGGAATCTTCCCATTCTTTCTTACCTCTAAGATAACTTGGGTTGTATGTGAATTGTATCAGCTTTCCAGATGGTGTCTGAACTGGCATATAATCGCGACACCAAATATCTTTTGTTGCCTTTAAAAAAGAGTATTTTATATTATGTTTATTAAGAATCTGCGTGAGTTTGTCGCAAGTTGCAGGATACTTATTTTTTAATTCCTCTGATAAATATACCGTTTGCTCCTCGGAAAGATTTGCTGCTTTAATCTTTGGCTTATCCATAATCTGCTCAATTGGTGTGGGTGTAACTTTTTCTTTTACGCTTTTTCTCTTTTCAAGATATCTCGCCTTTATTGATTCTCTAGAGTACCCCAATAAGCTTTTGCACATATAGTCCGTTGGCTCAATGTTATTGCTATCACAGATGTCAAATAATAAATCTTCAGAACCCCGTTTCCCCAGTTCGAAAGTCTGAATATACTCCGTTTTTATTTGTTTCTTAAAGAAATCGTACTTATTGAGCTTTTTAAGGAGTTTTTTCCGCTTGGGTTCAGTTGTGTCTTTATCGACCAACTGTGCAAACAACATTTTGGCAGGACGTTTGTTGAAAACATCAACATCAATAACATCAAATTTCACCCCAAGCGCCATTGCAATGGTAAGTAAACTGGCGACTATGCCAATAATTGATTCAATACTCATATTCTTAAAATTTTATCGTTATTACTACTTCTTTATTACAGGTTCCTTCCAATCATAAATAAAAGGAAGCATATATGTTGCTGTCTTATTTCCAAATGCATAAGATATCTTACGCTTATACATGTGAACACTTATCATATAAGTTTTTCCATTATTTGTAAGGTCAAACATTTTATTTTTTGGAAATGATTCCCAAATTGACAATAGCATATCAGAGTTTCCATAAACTGAAGTTAGCTTTGATTCCACATCCTTCTGATTTTTTATTGTAAACTGGTAATTTGCCCATGTATAACCAGAGCATTTTACTTTAAATGTAACCGTGCAACTATCATACTCTTCCACAGATTCACTCAATCTCAAATCATACGAATCTCCTATTGCGAACCCTTTTCCATACCTTGGAAAGTTAACTCTGGCTACACTATTCACCTTTATATAAGGATTAATCCAGTTGAAATAAGCATTTACTTTTTTATCATATTCATCAATACTCTTACCTCCACGACTAGAAATAGTTAATTCTACTTTTTTGTTTAGGGGGTTTGGATCTTCACATAAAACATCATTAGGGATATTAATAATACTGTTCTCTGCGGGAAATTGTATTTCAATATCAGCAGGCTTCTCATATGGAACATTCATATCCTTTAATTCATAAGGTATTGCTCCATCAACAGCATGTAGCCTAGCAAAGCGAATGCATTGTTCTGAGATCATTTTATCCTCTTCACTCTCTTGTCTTTCCTTACGCTTAAAGAAAACGTGAAAAGTAGACTTTTTAAAGTCTCTTATTATACATAGATGATTGCTTTTCTGAAATGTAGTTTCTTGATAGTTCACAGATCGTTCTTTATCTTTTTTCATTTCAGTTTTTATCTTCTTATAGCCAAAATTAGTCAGACTATTCACAAAAGTTGCACCAAAAGATTCTCCTAACGTAAAAAACAACTCCTTTATATCATTTTCACTTGGGCCATATGTGCTAAGACGTCCAAGAAATAAATCTTTTGGATTTATTTGATATTGAGGCCAATATATAAATAAATTAGTAGCCAAATATTTTCTATATTCTTCATTGCTTTTGCTGGAAAGCCTTGCGAACTCGTCAGATGCATCAAAGTTGATTGGTAATCCGCATACAGTCAGCACCATATGTGCTTCTTTAAAAGAGTTTAAATCTAAGACCATGTCGGAGGCTTTAATAATATCACTACTTTTGAATTGAGCAAAAATAGCGTTACACGATGTGATAATCAGTATAAAGAAGACCAATAGTTTCTTCAAATTATCATGTCGTTTAGCTGTGATTCCAATAATTGATTCCAAACACATAATACTCTTGTTTTAAGTTAGTACTCTAAATCAAAGATTGTCTACTATCCGTTACTTCATAAGAAACGGCGCAGACCACCATTCCCACTACAGGCCTTGCACAGCCTCTATATCTTAATGGAGAGCCTACGCCGCTAAGGCGTATCTCCTTCAAGATATAGTTTCGCTCGTTTTTCTCTTTCGAGGTGCAAGTTCGTAGTGGGAAAGCGAGCTAATAAAATATGTGTCTCTTACGAGAACACGCTGCAAATATAGACATTTTATTTGGATATTCGGCAAAGAAATAAGAAAAACTTAATAATCTAGCATCAAATGACATCGTTTCAATGCCGTTAGAAGTGTATTGTAATGGTTTACCTCTTTTCCCCTGTCTGTTGTTGTTGGGGGCTTCACTTGGAACTTCTATATTCAAATGAGTACAACGACCGAAAAAAACTATAAACAAGAACATATAAAAGAAATTAAAAGCATTGATTTCAGTCGTTTGCGAGATAATCATTTTCTATAAATTGTTAAAAAGTACTTATTCCCTGCTAAAATTGGCAACCTATTGGTAACTCAATGAAATATTATTTCTATCTTTGCACAAGTGTGATGCAACAAGATGTAAATGTCTGGTTGCTGGTATCTATAAGATTAGGTGCAGTTCTGGCATTTGTGGTATTTGGATTTATATTGATAGGTAAAATTAGTAGTAATTAATATGGCATTAATCGTATTGTTTGCAATTTTGGGTATTATTGCAGTCGCAGGAATAGTATGGTCTCATTACTATTTCCAAAAATCAGCTTAGGCAAAAGGATTAGAGTTCTTAAATAATTGAATGGCTCAGGGATGTTTCCTTGGGCCATTTTGTTTGCTTTGTTGCGTTGCCAACGACAAATAGTACCCCTAACGCAACTTTTCTCGAACTCGTTCCTTAGAGACCTTGATAAGATATGGGCACTTAGGGAATATATACCAGACTGACGTGTACTGAATAAGTTGACACTTTTGGAATCAAAAAAGTGTATCAGTATGCGACAAAAAGGAGAAATGACAGACGAGAAAAGACTTGCATTATTA
>CADBBS010000130.1 GCA_902793045.1 uncultured Lachnospiraceae bacterium | reverse complement strand
GCTTTCATTTGATTTCATAATCATTCATTTTGGGGATTTACATTAATAATATACAATAAAAAAAGTAAATGAACGAATGATAATAACAAATTATGGATATATCAAAAGTTGCTGTAAGTGTAATTATTCCAGTGTTTAACACTGAGCAATATTTCGACAGGACGATTGGGGCTGTTGCGAATCAGACGCTAAAGAATATTGAGATATTAGTCGTAAACGATTGTTCTTTGGGTAATATAGAATCAATGATTAATGAGTATATAAATCTTGATTCTCGCATTAAATATTACAAGACTCCAAAAAATGTCGGTGTTGGCGGTGCCAGAAATCTAGGACTGCAGCATGCTACTGGGGAATATGTTATGTTTTGCGATAGTGATGACTGGCTGGACCTCTGCACGCTAGAGGCGATGTATCATGCAGGCAATAGGGAAAACGCTGATATCGTAAATTGTTCCTTTTACAGAGACTATAACAATGGGGAAAAAAAGTGGGATTGCTATTATAGCACGGACTATGTTGTTAATGGGCAAACTGCCCTCAAGATGTTAGCACATCAGTATGACTATGGGGTGGAATTATGTGTTTCTACAACTAACAAAATATACCGCCATCAACTAATACAGAACATTTCCTTTATGGAAAATGTTTGTTATGAAGAAGCACTATTTAATTTCTGTGCAATTCAAAAGTCTGCTATTGTCGCATTTATTAAAACAGGTAAATATACATATTATAAAAGACTCGGTTCAAATCTTCAAAGCATGACCATGAAGCATATTGATGACTACAATAAGGTCTTTTCTAGAATTAAGGTTCTAATTGATATGGATGGTAAATCTAAGGTTTCAAAACACACATTTATTGCATACGCAGAATACTTCATGAATATAATTATTGAGCAAATATATGAATCACAAGAGGGAGAAGAAGTTCGGAAAAGATATATAATGAGTTTACTAAAAGTCTTTGACAGCTTAGTTTCTTTGGAAGATTACATTGATTTCCTTGGAATAGAACGATTCCGATGGAACCTACAGCCAATAATGATGCACAATGGCGAGCGTCTATTATAACTACCACATTCTAGGGTCTATATAGAAATACATCGGATTCATATTGCTTTTTTTATTATAGAAGAGCACTCTTCTATCAGCCAATTGACCCTGTTTCGAGATAGTTAAGTTATGTTCTATTGGAATCTTATATGATTCTCCTAATTGTAGAAAAAAACTCTTGGCAGTCTCTAACTTGTCAGACATCTCCTGTAGTTTACCGTGAAGATAATCAACTGCAGCTAATATCATATAGTCATATCCTTTTTCTTTTTGGAAACGACTACCACGTTCATCTTCGTATTCATCCCAATAACTAAAGAACTCCGTCTCTTCTTCACTTCCAAAAGTCTCTTTTGCATTAACTAACGCACAGGCAGCGAAAAGTCTAAGATTACAACGATAGAGAGACACATATTGGGGAATGGACTCGCGTATAGTTTTTATCCCCTTAAAAAGTGCATAAGCATTAGTGTCTTTTAAATAAGTTAAGAATTGGATATCAAGTTGACATGCGTTAGCCCATTTATAATTATGTGATTCCTTTAAAACAGGTAAAACTTCTTGAAGAATGTTCATCGCTTTATCTATATCGCAATGAAAAAAACATCGGGCATATCGCATTTTTATTACAGGAATCTCATCAAAAGAGGCATATGAAGATTCTATCTCTCGGAGACAGACTTCTGCTTGATCATACTTATCTTCCGAACAAAGTGATAACAGTATAATGGATTTGCATAATAACATGGCCTCATTTGCCTTTTTATTTCTAAGATTTAACTTCCGCCGAACAATTCTTACTTTTTCTGCATACTCATAAACAGAAATAATGTCGGCATCCTCAAATGAAAAACATACAATCTCTGCAAGAGATTTAATTAAACATTCCAAAGATTCTTCTTGAGTTACCATGTCAATATCCTGGACAAAATACTCATGTTCCTTTTTGATGTTGAAATATGTGTCTACATTTGACTTGGCGTAAATATAGTTCCAACGTAATCTTATTGAAATAGGATCTTCTGTTAACACATCTAGTTTTATTGATGGCAAGAACAATGGCTCTAATATATATGCTACAGACCTATAGTCTTGTTTACTTATTAGGTCATTTGTACGTTCTAATGCTCTTTCAAAATATTGATAGTAATTGGAGCTTCCCAAATTAAATCTCATTTGCTCATCTTCGTTACAATTAGCTAAATATTGTTTTAAAACATCACTTTTAAGATTGTACTCCGTATAGTTCTCTCTGAAGAGCGAGCAAGTCAGACTATTCACAGGAAGATAACTGTCTGTCCCATATCGTACCAGATTTTCTTCAATAAGTGGTAGAATAAGGCTATTGTTGTCGTAAACCAACTGATATGGCAATCCATTTGTTAAGGTGTATATAAGTTGTAACATATCTTTGACACCTTCATCTGAATTAAGAACGACTTTCTCTATTTTGTCTTTTAAAATAAATTTTAATATTTCATGATTCGAATTCGAAGAAAGAGGAATATATCCTTTATCACAGAAAAGTCTATCTATTATAAGTGATAGTGAAGAAACGTCACGTATAGCCCGAAGAAATATTCTCGGTACGCTATTTCTCAAATTCAAAACTTGCAGTAGATTTTTAGATAGGTCTTCCTTTCTCAAATATAACCTATAGGAATAGCCAGAATACATTTTTCGTCTTCCTGACAAAAGGATAAAAGAGTGACTCCTTGATGCATAAATTCTTTGTATCAGGTATTTGAGAAAAATATTCTGACTATTTGATAGCCTCTCTGTATTGTCTAGTACAATGACTCTGTCGTTTTTAAAATCCTGCGGTATCAACTGTTTGCTACATGCACCTAGCATCCATTCATCAAGTTTCGTGTCATTTCCTTTATAAAGCATGGTAAGCATTTCCTTAAGATCTTTGGGTATTTGCAAATGCTCAATAACTATGTCATCTTGTTTGACACCGATACTATAGTAAAATAATCTCAAATAGAGTTCTGCTAAGATATGGTTATTGGTTATGTTCACGGATGAAAACGTATAAAAGATTATATGATGATGATGCATTAGTTTGTTTCCTGCCAACTTGGATAGTAAATAGCTTTTCCCCATTCCCGCTGGTCCCGTAATCTCATAAATCATGGAGCCATTGTCTCTTAATTCATAATTCTGGAATAGTTCTAAGATTTTCTCCTGTGTTGCACTCTGGGAGGCTATTGTTATCTTATATTGTTCTGCGTCCAAAATTGGTATAGAAAACTCCACAAGAATACTATCCTTACAATCATCCGATTGCAACTTTAATTTTGGGTTGGCATTTGTTTGACAAGCAATAGAAAGTCTAATTTCATTAACGCCCTTTTTTATGTCAAAGTGGTGTGGCTCTTTCAACTTCAAACCACTCCCTTTAACATCACTAATTGTTATATGTGTTGCATGATGAGAATATACATTTATTTCAGCAATGTAGGAATGATTAGTTTTTAGACTTGACAAAGGCTCTGGGAAAATATTATAATTGATTTCTATATCATAAAAAGACGGTTCTCCTAACATCTTTAGCCCTTTAACTGAAAAAAGGTCTGGATGTATCCCTTTAAAATAATGCCCAAATAATTCTTTTCCTTTTTCCGTATTGGTTAGCCATATTTCCAAATCATATTTGGTACAGAAGCTGATATCTTGATGTCCGAATCCATCATGTTCCAATGCCAAGAGCACTTGTTTCCTAACGCGTAGAGGTACAAGCATATTTGTAACAAAGAACACTTTCGAAACCCTTCCAACACATAAGGCACTGACTATAGTTTTGTCTATAGTGTACCTACTCATATTTTTATGAGTGATTGAGAACTTGGCTTCCATCCAAATTTCTGCTTCTTTAAAATGCGTTGAAAATACCGAGATGACTGCATATGCATCTCTATTTCCATCCCTCGTGATGGATGTCTTTTGCCATTTATATTGTTTGAAATGATCTTCTACATATTGATATGCAATATCTTCAAAAGCGCGTCCACCATTTTTGTCGTGGACGCACCTTAACAATTTCCATGGAAAAGACGAATTATCCATAATTTGTTATTATCATTCGTTCATTTACTTTTTTTATTGTATATTATTAATGTAAATCCCCAAAATGAATGATTATGAAATCAAATGAAAGC
>CADBBS010000129.1 GCA_902793045.1 uncultured Lachnospiraceae bacterium | reverse complement strand
GCCTTGGTTAGACAAATTGTTAAGAACTTGCCTGAACCATGTAATCAACTTTTATGGGGTTTTTATCGGGACGGTTTCTCGATGAAGACACTTGCCGCTATGCTCAATTATACGAGCGAAAACTCTATCAAAGTCACTAAACATCGTTGCTGTGACAAATTCAAAAACCGCTTCATGGAGATTTCAAGCCGGCTATTTGAATAATACAATAATACTGAGTGAATCATGGAAAAAGAACTCGACAGAATAGATCCCATTTTGCTGAAGCAAGACGACCGCATTACTCTTTACCTGAAAGGGAAGATGACTCCTCAAGAGGAACAAGCTTTTTTGAAGGAGTTGAACAATAATCCAGAATTAAAAGCTAGGGCAGTTGCCTTGGCACGCCTGGTAAAAGGCATGAAAGAAGTAGGGAAAACCCAAGATGAAAATGTCATCGGAGCCATTCTTGCCGCTGATGAAAACGATATGAAGTCTGTAGCGCGAAACGCCACAACCAGAAAAGCCAAGGTGGTGCCTATGCGAACAATGGCCACATGGCTCTCGATGGCCGCATCAATTCTTTTGGTCGTATGGCTTGGTATTGGATATCATGATTACCGCACTACGACTGGCCTTGGTGAAGAGTATGGAACTCAATTCACCACCTCGCAGTTGACAAGGGGAGCAGGAGAACCTTCTGAGGTTGACACTCGTCTAGCCCAGCTGTTTGACAATGTTGCTAATAAAAAAGATTTGGATAACACACTTCATGAGCTATCATTATGCTGGGAACTATCAACCCAGGAGACCTATAACGACTACACCGATTATGCACCTGAAATAGGTTGGAATCTCACCATCGGTTACCTAAAGGATAACAATCGCAAACAAGCGAAAGCCATTCTTGAAAAGCTCATTGATATCACCCATGAAGGTTCTGCTATCGGTGATAAGGCCAGAGAATTGTTAAACCAAATAAATTGAAATGCTCATGAGAATTAATGGCATCGATTTAAGGCAACTATTGTTGCTTTGTCTTGTATGCATTGTAACTTGTTCAAATGCACAAGTTAAAGATGAAGAAACCTTTGAGCAGGTTCTATATGACATCCAGACACGTAATTTTGAAAGACCGATTCGTTTGATATCGAATGAACTTTCATCGATGGAACAATTGCCAGTTGCAGAGTTCCAGGATACGGCCTATATTGGATTAACAAGTTTATTGTCAATTGCTTATATCCAGAATGGCCAAATTGATGATGCTGAAAAGTTATTAACTCACGCAATTAACTTCTTTGATGGTTATACAAGAACATCCCCATTAGTTTATCAATTATATTACGCCTATGGAGCTTTTTCTGCTTCGATAGAAAACTATGAAACTGCTAGGGATTTCTTTGAAGTAACAATTGAATATTTGAGGGATTTAGGCTCTATTGATGAGGATTTTGCAGTGATTCTGAGCATGTTAGCAGTATGTCATATGAAAACCAATCAATTACAGCTATCTTATGATGAGATAATGGAATCAGTTGCAATAATTGAGAAATCATCATCTCGATTTACTCCGGCTAATTTAATACAAGTATATGAAAAGGCAGGGACGATATGCCATGAAATCTGTTTATCACAAACCCAGGAAAACCCAAGAGCGATATTTAAACATCGTTTATACAGTGATGCAAAGAATTTTATTAAAAAAGCATACGATTTATCAAGTGGTCATGAAGAATGCATCTCGGAGTTTATCAATGCGGGCTATGACCTTGCTACAATTTATTTGAATGAAGATAATTACTCAGAGGCTTTATCTATTTTCCATCAAATAGAGAATTTAAGACTTAGCGAAATTGAAAGAAACAAGATATATAATGGTATTCTTATGGCCAATTATTATCTTGGAAATGAAGAACAATGTGCTGAGTATGCGCTCAAAAGTAGTATTATACTTAAAGATATATCTGTCAATATGCTTTTATCCTTACCGCTAAAAGAACAGGAAGAGAAATGGGCATCTAATTCGATGCAGCTAAAACTTAATATGAACATATTAGATAAGTTTCCAGAGAATCAAGAAGTCCTCAGAATGTCCTATGACAATGCTCTTTTTTTAAAAAGTCTTACCTATGAATATAATGATTATCTACGTAGTTCCTGTAGAGACAATCTGACCAGTGTTACACTAGCAAAAATCAAGCAATTGCGCTCTATGATCTTTGCAATGAACCTTAAAGAAGATTTCCCTGCATATCGAAATGAACTTACAGAACAAGAATGGCTTCTTCTTAACCAATTACAAAAATCAGGAAACTGTATTGAATTCAACCAGATTCCATCATGGCAAAAAGTAAAAGATCATTTACAAGAAGGGGAATTTGCGATCGAATTCATATCTTACAGTGGTTTTGAGCGGGTTGGAGAAGAAAAAAATCTTCGATATGCAGCACTCGTTCTTTCTTCACAAATGGAGTGCCCTATATTTATTGATTTGTGCACACATGATGAATTATATCAATTATGTTTAGATGTACGCATACAACAAGAGTTGGGATTTAATTATCTATACAAAAAAGAATCTAACAATATATTATATAAATTATTATGGGAAAAATTGGATCCCCTTCTAGAAAATGCGACAACAGTATATTGTTCCCCTATCCTCATGATACAGGATATTAATTTAGCATACATTGTCTGTCCAGATGGACGGTATTTGAATGAGAAATATGACGTTAGAACTCTTTCTTCAACAGGAAATATTTGTGATAAAAAAGATACGTTTGATATAAATAATGCTGCACTTTTTGGTGGCATAAATTACTCAAATGAGAGTGCTGTAACTAAATCAACATTTAGAGATATAATTTATGAGGAAATAAATGATAGTACGCGCTCTGGTTTTGGCCACCTACCAGCATCAAAGCAGGAAGTTGAGAATATTAATGCTTGTCTTAGTGAAAGAAATGTTGCTATCGAGTTGTTTCTAGGTAATGATGCATCTGAATCTTCATTTTGTGGTATGGATGGCAAATCACCTTCTTTAATTCATATTGCAACACATGCTTTTTATTTGGTTGGTTTTAATAAGTATATGGATTATTTCCAAAAACTTGTGCCATATTCCTACAAAGATGAGTCCATGCTATTAACAGGATTATTATTTTCAGGAGCCAATAATTCTTTAAGAGAAGAAGGGTCAAATGTTCAACTATATGATGGGGTTTTAACTGCTGAAGAGATTTCATTATTAGATTTAAGCAATACGGACTTAGTAGTTCTCTCTGCTTGTAACAGCTCATTAGGACAAGCATTTCAAGAGGGTTTTGGAGGGCTCGTAAAAGCATTTAAAATGGCCGGTGTTAATCATTTATTGGTGAGCCTTTGGCCTGTATCAGATGAAGCCACAGCAATAATCATGACAAATTTTTATAAACACTTAGTGACTGGCACCGAAATACATGCTGCATTGAAGAAAGCACAGCAAGAAACCGCTAAACTATACCCCGACCCATATTACTGGGCATCGTTCATTTTACTTGATTAGTTTTTTCGATATTTTTTTGGGTGTTTTCCTTCTTTTTTATTTCCTTTGTCGCGCGGTCAATTTTGACCGTAAATAACTGTGCTTCAGCTGATAAAGATGGTGCGCCTTAATATTATTTTATAACAATGACTAAACAGATTATTAAAATTGAATTTACAGGAAAAGGAGAGAAAGATGCCTTGAAATGGGACGTTTTTGAAAGAGTGTTAATTGATAGTATAAAAGATGGCAGGAATCATTCCGTTAGAGTTCTTATGAATAATCCAATGCCTTCAGAAGAATTAGATAATGTAATAAGAGAACTTTGTCATAGAATTGAATTTGAAAGTGATTATAGAACAATTGTTTCTCGAGAAGATGAATGTTATGGAGAAAGAGAGCATCAAGGCGTGTTTATATCAGGAGTTGTATCGGCAATTTATTATCTAGAGATAAGAAAAACCGATTGTTGACAAAGATGTTTATTTTATTCATTATCAATACAATAAGTCAAACCAGCTGAATAAACTTCAACTTTTTTCATTTTTGTTGTTAACCTTTTGTTTGTTTCTGTCATTAAGGGCAGAAACAATTTTTTAATAACAACTAAAAACTTAAAATTATGGAACGTAAAACTCGTTACACAATGGTAGACAAGAGAGGTAAAGAACTCTACAGCTCAGACAGTTTCTTAGGGTTCATTGGATCAACAATC
>CADBBS010000128.1 GCA_902793045.1 uncultured Lachnospiraceae bacterium | reverse complement strand
TATGTAAGAAGTATTGGCTTTGGTATTTTGGATTTAGATTACTCGCCAGTTAAAGGACCTGAAGGAAATATTGAATATTTAATCTATCTTCAGAACAATTTGGATTTAGATTTGGAAAAGGATATAGAAAAAGTAGTTGAGAGTTCACACGGAGAACTCGATAAAAATTAAAAGAGGTGTCGTTATGAAGAATTTTTGTATTATTACAAATAGCAGAAAAGACAAAGATATGGAAACAGCTCAGGCTGTCAAAAGTTTTTTGGAAAGTCACGATTGTGAAGTAAAAGTTTTTGACAATGTGGATAAGATTACGAATGAATACGTAATGATTGATCCTAAGGAAATACCTGAAGGATGCGAGTGTATTATCACAATAGGTGGTGATGGTACATTGCTTCATGCTGTAAAAGGACTTAATCAAGTTGATTGCGTCTTTGTCGGCCTAAACAAAGGAAATATGGGATTCTTGGCAGAGATTTCAATGGATGATATGGAAGAGTCTTTGAAGAAGCTGTTGGATGATGACTTTAAAGTGGAAGAGAGAATGATGCTTAAGGCAACATTGATTCATGATGGAAAAGTTGTTCAGTCAACAGATGTTCTAAATGATGTTGTTCTTCATAGAGGCGCTGAGATTTCAGTTTCTAATTATATAGTTCATGTAAATGGCGATCTATTAAATAGATATACAGGCGATGGAATTATTGTGGCAACTCCAACAGGTTCAACAGCTTACAACTATTCAGCTGGTGGTCCTTTGGCGAGACCTGATTCTCATCTTATGATAATGACTCCTGTATGTTCGCATGCACTTGGAAGCAGAAGTATTATCTTCTCAAAGAACGATGTTTTAGTGATTGAGATTGGTGAAGATAGAAAATACAACCAGGAGAGCAGATGCTTATCACTAGATGGCGATGAAGTGATTAAGGTGGTAGCTGGCGATGTTATTAAGATAGAGCCAGACCTAAATTCAATTAAGATTGCTAAGCTAGATGAGAGCAGTTTTGTTCAGTATGTGAGAGAGAAGATTAGATAAGCAGGTAAGAAAATGAAGATTAATAGACAGAGAAAAATTATTGAATTAATTAATAAATATGATATCGATACACAGCAAGAACTCGCGCAGAGACTTATCGATGAGGGCTTTGAAGTAACTCAAGCTACAGTCTCTCGTGATATTCGTGAACTTAATTTGACGAAAGTGACTGTGGACGGTAACAAACAAAAGTATGATGTGCCAGCGGCCACTATGACAACTATCAACGAAAAGTATATGAGCGTACTTAAAGATGGAATAGTTAGCATTGAGTGTGCCGGAAACATTATCGTTATTAAAACTATATCAGGAATGGCTATGGCAGTGGGCGCAGCGCTGGACGCAGTAAACCATGAAGAAATCATCGGAACTATTGCCGGTGATGATACTTTGATGTGCGTTGTTAAAAATGCGAACAATTGCCAGAGCGTTAAAGAATACTTGGAGAATCTTATTGCATAAGATTATTTAGAAGCACAAAGAAGGAGGAATATGTTAGTAAATTTACATGTTAAAAATTTAGCCTTGATAAGTGAAGTCGATGTAGATTTTGACGAAGGCCTTGTTGTGCTAACCGGCGAAACTGGCGCCGGTAAATCTTTGGTTATTGGATCTGTGAATTTAGCTTTGGGTGAGAAGGCTTCAAAAGATCTGATAAGAACAGGTACTGATTATTCTCTAGTAGAACTTACTTTTAAAGTTAGCGAGTCGGTAGCTAACGCTTTAAAAGAAATGGACATCTATATGGAGAATGACAGTGAAGTTGTTGTTACTAGAAAGATTAGTAAAGATCGAAGTGTGGCAAAGATTAATGGAGAGACTGTTAATCTAAAAACTCTAAAGGCTGCCATGTCTTTGCTGGTGGATATCTACGGACAGCACGAACACCAAACACTTTTATATAAGAAGAATCATTTGAACTTCTTGGATGATTTCGCGAAGAGTGATATTGCTGATTTGAAAGACAAAGTTTCTGATGAATATAAAAACTACAAGAAACTTTTAACTGCATTAGAAGAAATGCAAATGGACAATGCGACTCAGACAAAGGAATTGGAGTTTGCAAAGTTTGAGATTAACGAAATAGAATCTGCCAATCTGACAGAGGGTGAAGATGAAACATTAGAAGCAGATTTTAAGAAGATGAATAATTCTCAGAGTACTTCACAAAGTTTATCTGAAGCATATGAATGTTTGACAGCTGGTGAAGTGAATGTATCTAGTGCGCTTAGTAAAGCGATAGATGCGGTTAACAGTATAAGTATAGAAGACGAGGCAATTGAAAATATTAAGAAGTCTTTGTACGATGTTGATTCACTAATTAGCCAAACATCAGGCGATATTAGTGAATACAATAAGACGCTAGAGTATGATCCAGCTAGGGTTAAAGAGGTGGAAGATAGACTTGATACTATTAACACTTTAAAACTTAAATATGGACAGACTACAGAACTAATTCTTGATTACTTAAAAGACAGACAGGACTTTGTAAGTAGAATTGAAAACTATGAAGAAGAATTAGAAAAGCTAAATGCCAATTTACAGAAAGCAAAAAGTAGTTTAGAAAAATTGTCGAAAGATCTTTCTTCGAAGCGTAAAAAGTGTGCTAAAGAATTCGAAAAGAAAGTAGTTAAAGCTTTAGAAGATTTGAACTTTTTAAGTGTAGAATTCAAAGTAGATTTCAAGACAAAGGATTTAAGCGGGGATGGTATAGATGATGTAGAGTTTATGTTATCAACCAACCCTGGTGAGCCATTAAAACCATTAGGTGATGTGGCATCAGGCGGTGAGTTATCAAGAATAATGCTTGCCATTAAATCTGTGATGGCAGATGCCGATGAAGTGGACACATTAATCTTTGACGAGATAGACGCTGGTATCAGTGGAAAGACTGCAACAGCTGTCGGTGAGAAGTTGGACTTGCTTGCTAGAAAGAACCAAGTTATTTGTATTTCACATCTCAGTCAGATTGCATCTATGGCAGACAGTCACTATTTGATTTCTAAATCAGTTAGAGATGATAAGACCTTCTCCGAGGTCGAATTACTAGACAGAGACGCGTCGGTGAAAGAGTTAGCTAGATTAAGCGGTGGCATAGAAGATTCTGATCTTGCCATCAAACATGCCGAGGAACTGAAGAAGGAAGCAGAAAATAAGAAGTCTTAAAAATATAGTCTATAAATAAATAATGTAGTATAATTATTAAAAATGTGTAAGGAGATTTTTAACTATGTCAGAGAACTATAATATGGATTTGATTCGCGACATTGAAGAGCTAATCAAACGCTACAACAAGAAGCCAGATAAAGAAGTTAAAAAGAAAGATATCGTTACATTGCTTCAAAAAGCATCAGTTTTAGTGCCTGGTAAAGTAAGTACTAAAACTACTAGTATGCAAGGAGAAATCTTAGAGGGAATTGATTTGCAGTTCGACGTGGTAAAAGATGATGGAAGAGCTAGACTTCTTCCTGTATTTACATCTTTTGAGCAGATTCCACAGGATTACTTGGACACATTCTCTTTTGTGAGAATTAATTCTGGAAAGATTTATAAGTATATAGAAGAGTGTGATAACATTCGAGGCATGGTTGTAAATCCATTCACTGAATATAATCTTGAGATTAAGAAAAAACAGATGTCTAAGAAGGCTAGAACTAGAGGCATTTCTAAGGCAGTAGATGCTGGTGAGCAAGAAGCTATAGTTGTTTACGATAATAAAAAGTATCCAATCAAGAAAACTCCTTTCACAATTGGTAGAGAGGGTACAAACATTGAAATCCCAGAGAGTTATATTTCAAAGATTCATGTAGTTATCTCATACAAAGATGGTAAATACAGAATTGCAGATTATGATTCAACTAACGGAACAAAACTTAACGGCACAGCTCTTAGATCAAAAGTTTATTATGAAGTAAGAGATGGCTATGAGATAGAATTATCCGACAAAGAAAAATTACTTGTTTACATTAACTAATTATTAACCCATCAAATTTGATTGGAGGTTTAAATGAAGAAAATATTATTTGCTGCATCTGAATGTGTACCATTTATTAAAACTGGTGGTCTAGCAGACGTAGTAGGTTCATTACCTAAGTATTTTGATAAAAATAAATATGATGTAAGAGTAAGTATTCATGTATTGATGAGAAATGGGCAGATAAGATGGAATATGTAGATCATTTCTATATGGATTTGTCTTGGAGAAATCAGTACGTTGGAATTTTAAAAATGGAATACGAAGGAGTAACATTTTACTTTGTAGATAACGAGTTTTACTTTTCAGGCCCAACACCTTACAGCGATGTGAGATATGATTTGGAGAAGTTCGCATTCTTCTCAAGAGCAGTACTATCAATACTACCTATTATTGATTTTAGACCTGACATCATTCATTGTCATGACTGGCAGACTGGACTTATCCCAGTATATTTGCATGATTCATTTGCATCTAACGAATTCTTTAGAGGCATTAAATCCATTATGACAATCCTTGAAGTTCCAAGGTGTTTGGGATGTTGAGACTATTCAAGACATTGTAGGACTATCTGATTATTACTTTACACCAGATAAACTAAGAGACTATAAAGATGGCAACTATCTAAAGGGTGGTTTGGTGTATGCGGATGTAATTACAACAGTAAGTGATACATACGCAGAAGAAATTAAAACTCCATTCTATGGCGAAGGTTTAGATGGACTTATGAATGCTAGAAGTAATTCATTAGTTGGTATTGTTAATGGTATTGATTACAATGAATACAACCCAGCCAAAGATAAACTTATTTTTAAAAACTATGATGTAAAAACATTCAAGAAAGATAAAGTACAAAACAAAATTGAACTTCAAAAAGAACTTGGCTTGAAAGAAGATCCAGATAAGATGATGATTGGTATGGTCGGAAGGCTTACAGATCAAAAGGGTCTAGACTTAGTGGCATGTGTATTAGAAGAGATGTGCCAAGACAATGTTCAGTTTGTAGTTTTAGGGACAGGCGAAGAGAGATATGAGAATATGTTCAGACATTTTGACTGGAAGTATGCAGAAGACTTCTCAGCAAATATTTGTTATTCAAATGAACTATCTCACAAAATCTATGCAGCATGTGATGCGTTCCTTATGCCATCGTTATTTGAGCCTTGCGGATTAAGTCAGCTAATGAGTTTAAGATATGGAACCATTCCTATTGTTCGAGAAACTGGAGGACTTAAGGATACAGTTATTCCATACAATGAGTATGAGGATACTGGAACAGGCTTCTCATTCATAAACTACAATGCACATGAGATGATGAATACAGTTAGATATGCTGAGCATATTTATTATGATAATAAGAAATCGTGGAATGCTATGGTTAGCAGAGCGATGAGAGAAGATTTCTCGTGGAAAGCCTCAGCTAAGCAATATCAAAAATTATATGACAATTTACTTAAATAAAAAAAGAAGGCGTTTAGCCTTCTTTTTTTATATTACTAATATCTGGAGATATTGTCATTGAGTAGTTCGTGTGATAGATTACAAAGCCTGGCATTTTGCCGGGTACTTTTTTTACCTCTTTTTTTTGAATGTAATC
>CADBBS010000127.1 GCA_902793045.1 uncultured Lachnospiraceae bacterium | reverse complement strand
TTGTTGGCCTGAGTACTAATGTGGATGTCAATCTCTGGCCAAACTTCACGAACAATTGTAAAGATAGCTGGATCGGCAATAATTAGCGCGTCTGGATTTACATCCTTTAGTTCCTTTACGTATGTCAGCGCTGGCTCTAAATCGTCGTTGTGCGCCAAAATATTGACTGTCACATATACTTTCACTCCAGCCTCGTGCGCAAACTCCACGCCTTCCTTCATTTCTTCTATTGTAAAATTCTTTGCCTTAGCTCGTAGTCCAAAAACTTCACCGCCTATATACACAGCATCTGCTCCATATCTGACAGCGCTCTTTAAAACTTCTAGACTGCTCGCTGGCACCATTAATTCCGGTTTCTTCATAACTACCTCTAATCTAATTTGCGGCTACTTCTTCACCGCCATAACTATTCCATCCCCAATAGGAACGATACTAGTTTCTAATCTCTCGTCGTGTTTTACAGTTTCCAAAAACTCACGCATTCGTTTGTGAATTGTTCTGTCTCTTCTTCTCACGACGAACTTCGACTGAATCAAATCACCGTCCTGCAAAACATTATCAGTAATCAAAACTCCACCAGGGATAAGAAGTCTCATAACTTCCGGCAAGTAGTTGATGTACTGAGCCTTTGCCGCGTCCATAAAAATGAAATCATATTTTTCCTTCGGCAAAGTCTTCATAACTTCTAAAGCATCGCCTTCTAGCAGTTCAATCTGATTAGACTTTCCAGCCTTCTTGATATTCTCGCGGGCTATTGGAATTCGCTTCTCGTAATTTTCAATTGTTGTAATCTTTGCATCACAACACTCACTCATTAAAATAGCTGAGTACCCTATCGCAGTACCCAGCTCTAAAATTTCTTTTGGATGTTTGATAGTCAAAATCACTCTCAAGAAACTTTCCATTTCTTTTCTGATGATTGGTACCAAATCTTTATGTGCCGCCTGCTCAATCTCAGTCAAGATTTCGCTGTTTGGCTTTTCAAGTGAATGAATGTAAGTGACAAATCTCTCATCTGTGATCATTGTCCTGTTCCTTCGTCCTCTGGTTCTATCTTTTCACCTTTTTTATTTGTATTTGGGCCACCGTTAATAATCTTTAGAATATCTTCGCCGCCCTTTGAATTGTTGAATGAATATGTGCCGGGTTTCACTTTCTTTACGCCGTAAAGCCATGCTTGTACGCCAAAGACATTGGCATCTGAAATGATGTTGTACTTTTCAAGCAAGTCTCCCATTCCACTGATGGTTGTTCCCTTTGGAACGGACACCGTAAGGTCCACTCCAGGTGGGTCTTCCACTCCGTCATTAGAAAAAACTGCAGAGCCAAATCTAAACGCTATAGTAGCACAAACTACTAGCACTAATAGCATTATGAAATATTTAAAAAATTTAAAGCCCGCCTTTGCAGCACTTTGAGACTTATCTGCCATTTCTTTACTCCACTTCAGTAATAATTGGAATGATTACTGGACGTCTCTTCATCTCGCTCCAGATGTAATCACTCAAGTTGTCTTTGATTGCGTTTTTGATAGTAGCCCAGTCTGCCTTAGGATCTGATAATACATCATCCAATGCATCCTCAACCACATATCTTGCATCTTCTATCAACTCTTCAGCTTCACGCACATATACGAAACCACGACTCACGATATCTGGTCCAGCAAGAAGCTGATTTGTAAATCTTTGCAATGTGATAACGACGATAATAATACCACTTTCTGCTAGGCTTTGTCTATCTCTAAGTACGATATTTCCAATATCTCCTACACCTAGTCCGTCCACAAGTACCGTACCATGTGGCACTTCATCTACTACTTCGCCGCTGTCTTCTCCTAGCTCTAGCACATCACCAGATTTAAGGATAAAGACATTTTCTTTTTCCACTCCCATACGCTGGGCAAGTTTGCCGTGCTCTCTAAGATGTCTAAACTCGCCGTGCACTGGGATAGCATATTTAGGCTTAATGAGCGAGTACATAAGTTTGATTTCTTCCTGGCACGCGTGACCTGACACGTGAGTATCCTGGAAGATTACGTCTGCACCCTTCTCATAAAGTTCATTTATTACCTTTGACACAGCCTTCTCGTTACCTGGAATAGGTGTTGAACTAAATACGATCGTGTCATTTGGGCCAATCTCCACTTTCTTGTGGATGCTAGCTGCCATACGAGATAGCGCCGCCATAGACTCACCCTGACTGCCTGTCGTAATTAGCACGAGTTGATCGTCTGTGTAGTTTTCCATTTCTTCTATTGTAATAAGTGTGTTGTCTGGAATCTTGATGTAGCCAAGTTCCCTCGCCACCGAAATGACATTGATCATGCTTCGGCCTTCCACTATTACCTTACGATTATATTTGTATGCAGTGTTTATAATTTGCTGCACTCTATCTACGTTGGACGCGAATGTCGCAATAATTATTCTCTTCTTTGTGTGCTCGTGGAAAATGTGGTCGAATGTTCTTCCAACCTCGCTCTCCGATGGAGTAAATCCTGGACGGAGTACGTTTGTACTATCGCACATAAGAGCAAGCACTCCACGCTTTCCTAAGTCTGAGAATCTAGGCAAGTTTATGGCATCGCCAAAGACAGGTGTGTAATCAACCTTAAAGTCACCTGTGTGAATGATGACACCCGCTGGAGTATGAATAGCTAGCGCTGCTGCATCTGCTATTGAGTGGTTTGTCTTGATAAACTCAATTCTGAAATCACCCAAGTGGATGCTCTGTCCAAACTTAACAACTTTACGTTTTACAACGTCCATCAATTCATGCTCTACCAGCTTGCCTTCGATAATTCCCATCGTTAGCTTTGTAGCATATACAGGCGCGTTTATCTCTTTTAACACAAAAGGAAGCGCACCAATATGATCCTCGTGACCGTGTGTAATCACGAAGCCCTTAATCTTCTTTTTATTCTCGCGTAAAAACTCAATATCTGGAATTACGCAGTCAATACCAAGCATTTCCTCATCTGGAAATGATTGTCCACAATCTACCACTACGATGTTGTCGTTAAACTCAAACGCAGTGATATTCATTCCTATCTGTTCTAAGCCGCCCAGAGGAATGATCTTAATTTTTGCATCGTTAGCCATTTTCCTAAGTACCTCCTATTTAGTTTTATCCGTACACAAAAGTTTCATGGCATACCGAGCGCCCAAATCCGCAAGTCTGTTATTTGATGATCTCGACATCTTCCATAGACTCAGCAAATACTTTGCCGATGTAGTCAATCTCAGATTCGTCTTCTACCATCTCATAAACAGCATCTTCGTCTTCGTCACTTGATACGTCTTTTAATATATAGGCTTCTGCCTCTTCATCCTCGACCTTGTCCGTCACGAGAATGTAATTAACACCATTAATTCTAGTCTCTTCTATAATATCAAATTCTACTTGGTTACCATTTTCATCTGTAAACGTAATCATTTTCTTCTTCTAATCTTCTTTCTCTTCTTTGTCTTCCTCGCCGTGGCTCGCCATATACTGTTCCAAGATAACAACTGCTGCTACCATGTCAATATATTCGTCCCACTCTTCTTCACTTTTGCCTAAATCTATTAGTATTTCTTCTGCTTCTACAGTTGTAAGTCTTTCATCCTCAAATATTATTTCAAGGCCAGTCTTTGCCTTTAAGAGCCCGGCAAAGGCCTTGGTTTTAGCGACTCTCTCGCCTGCTGTTCCATCTAAGTTAAGAGGGAGTCCCAAAACTATTTTTTCTACATCATACTCTTCTATTAATTCCTTGATTCTAGCTATGGTTTTACGTAATTTAACAGGATGTTTTCTTCTTATTATTTCTACGCCCTGCGCAGTCATTCCAAGTGGGTCTGTAACTGCTACTCCCACAGTCTTTGACCCATAATCCAATCCTAAAATTCTCATAAAATAATTTTCCCTAATTTTATACAAGCCATTGCGTTAAACAATGGCATGTGGACACAAAACACCAAAAACAAACCTATTTACAAGGTTTATTACTGAAGTTTATTCTCTATATAATATTTTACTGTTTCCTCAATTAGTTCGATGCACTTATTGTTTGGTCCTGTGGAACCTCGAAAAATTGAGTATTTCCTAAATCGCTCATATCAATCCGTCCTTTGTCTTTTTTATGACATTCTACCTTTCTAATTTTATTATATTTAAAGGTTTCTTGCAAGTATTATATGGTTTTTATGTAAATCTGTTAAATTGACTTTTTTTATGGTATTTTGTAGTTTTTCTACATGATTTGTACTGTTTTCTTGACTTATTTTGTCATTTTCGTCTGATTTTGCATTATTCTGCTCCAAATTTATCGCTACTTGAAGGTAGTTTTTCGTATGTCCTAGCATATATTTAGCGCTATCTATCTCGATTTCTTCTTCAAATAGTACTTCTTGTTCAGTATCTAAGAACTGCTGCTCATATTCTGTCTGCAATTCATCTGCAAGAGCAATTAATCTCTCGCTTCTCTCGTTCTTTACCTGCTCATCTACTTGATTATCCATGCCAGAAGCTACCGTTCCATCGCGTCTTGAGTATTTAACCGTTCCATCGCGTCTTGAGTATTTAAACACATGAATTTGATAAAACTTAGCTTTTTTAACTGTATCTAGGGTGGTTTCGAAGTCTTTGTCGCTCTCGCCTGGGAATCCCACTATTATATCCGTAGTAATGGCTGGATTGTCAAAGTATTTGCGTAGGATTTCTACTTTTGCTAGATATTCCTCGCTTGTGTAGTGGCGATTCATATCTTTTAAGGTCTTATCACATCCACTTTGCATCGAAAGATGGAAATGTGGACAGATCTTTTCAGCCTTACTTAGTCTTTGTGCGAACTCATCTGTTATTATGTCTGGATTTAGGGAACTTAGTCGAATTCTCTCTAGACCTTCTATCTTGTTTAGTTCTTCCACTACATCTATTAGCTTTTTGCCGTCAAAGTCGTATGTGGATACTTCTATTCCTGTAATTACTATTTCCTTGTAGCCTGAGTTTACCAGTTCC
>CADBBS010000126.1 GCA_902793045.1 uncultured Lachnospiraceae bacterium | reverse complement strand
GACATGAGTGTTTACACAATTCTTAGAAATGCTGATGCACTTATCACGGATTATTCGTCGGTGTTCTTTGACTACTTGATGCTAGATAGACCTATTGCGTTCGTGACAGAGGATTTCGAAGAGTACAAGGAGAAGCGAGGTTTTATCTTTGATAAGCCTGAAGATTTTATGCCTGGCCCTATCATCAAGGATCTAGAGCATATGAAGAATTTCCTAAGCTCGGTGGATTACGGAATCGACACATACAGAGACGACCGCCACGAAGTAAACGCAATGGTAAACACTTATAACGACGGAAGAAGTGCGATGAGAATCGCAGCAAATTATTTAGATAATGAAGATAATTAAAAATATACTAAGAGCAATTAAGCTCGTCGGAAAGAAAATACTCTACAAATTAGCCCGCGCTACTACAAAGGTAGATGAGCGCGTGGTATTTTTTGAGAGTTTCCAAGGACGAAATTATTCTTGTAGCCCTAAAGCCATGTTCGAAGAAATGAGAGACTCGGGCGAGTATAATGATTATGAGTTTATTTGGGCTTTTAGAAATGTTCATAGGCCTGGAAAGATTTTGCAAAAACTAGTGGGCAGCGAAAAAGGACCAAAAATTTCTATTGTTAAATATGAAACATTTTCATATTACAAAGCACTAGCTAAAGCAAAGTACTGGGTGTTAAATTCAAACACAAGAAAATTTTTAAAGCCTACTGAAGAGCAGGTATACATTCAGACATGGCACGGAACACCGCTAAAGAAGATTGGACTAGATGTGCCAGGCAGCGATTTGGATTATGCGCATGAGGGAGAAAAGTTTTCATATATGATTTCTCCATCTAAGTATTGTAGTGAAAAGTTAGTTTCTGCATTTGGCTTGCAAGGAAGAGTTGCAAGGAAGAGAAGATATAGTTTTAGAAACTGGCTATCCAAGAAATGATGCGTTGTTTACTTTTGATCAGGCAAAGGTAAATTCAATTTTAAGAGAATTAGATGTTCCACGAGGAAAGAAGATAATTTTATATGCTCCAACTTTTAGAGATAACAAACACTCTGAGGTGAGTGGATACGAGAATGCATCGGGACTAGATTTCGACAAATTAAAAGAACAGATTGGGGATGAATATATAATTCTATTCAGAGCACATTACTTTGTTGCAAAGAATATGGATTTTGAAAAGTACAAAGATTTTGTGATAGACGTTTCGGACTACGAAGATGTGAATGACTTATACATAGTAAGCGATATGCTTATAACAGATTACTCATCAGTGTTCTTCGACTACGCAAACCTTAAACGTCCAATCATCTTCTATATGTATGATTACGAGGATTATAAGAAAAACGCACGAGACTTTTATCTAGATCAAAACGAACTCCCTGGACCAATCACAAAAACACAAGAAGAACTTGCTAAAGCGATAGAGGATACAATTCTATTTATACCGGACGCTAGATACTCGATGTTCAATCAAAAATTCAATCACTTAGATGGGATAAACAAAGGCTTAGAAGTTGCAAAGAAAATTATTAAATAATATAGAAAAATATTTAGACAGAGAAAAAAGAGGTGGGGTCAAACGATTGTTAGTGCGACCTCACCTCTTTTTTCTCTGCCCCAAAACATTATTTATCTAAATCATTTAGATAAGAATTTTCTGTGATCAAATCTACAATTGCCTTGGAGGCTGTGCCTTCGTCGCAATGATTATATTTATCGTGGAATGTTTGATATTTTTCTTCCCAATCAGCTTTATCATAATTTTTAATTGATTCGATTAGTTCGTCATTATCATAAACCAATGGGCCGGGAGCTTCTTCTTTGAAGTCGAAGTAGAAGCCGCGAAGGTCGTTCATATATTCGTCGTAGTCGTAAGTGAAGAATACGATTGGACGATTCAAAACGCTGTAATCAAACATTACAGAGGAGTAGTCTGTGATTAGCATATCTGAAACCAAGTAAAGATCTGCTATGTCGCAGCCCTCATCAAACTGATAGACAAATCCCTCGTACTTGCTCCAATCCACTGAATCCTTAATTAGGTAGTGATACTTAACAATCATCACATACTCATCTGAGATAGCCTCGCGCAAAGCGTCAAAGTCCATTTGGTTAGCAAATTTATATTTGCCCAAGTCGTAATATTGGTTATCACGCCATGTTGGAGCGTATAAAATCACCTTTTTATTTAGAGGAAGGCCCATCTCACGCTTCAATTCATAAATCTGACTGGCAGTGGTGTTAAGAAGTTTATCATTTCTTGGGTAGCCAACCTCTAATATTGTCTTATCAAAATCAAAACAACTTCTAAAAATCTTTGTCGAGTACGAATTTTGCGACAAAAGATAATCCCAAGCAGCGATACTCTTTCTAAAGTGTTTGTGATATCTATCCACATTAGTGTTTCCAGCCATATCAATAGCTTCCATATCTAGCGCAAGTTTCTTAAGAGGTGTTCCATGCCAAGTCTGGATGTACTGGCCCTTACGGTTCTTGTGTAGATATCTAGGAAGTCTTGAGTCTGATACTATGAAAGCAGCAGACGAATAAACCTTAAAGAAAGGCATAGTTTTGTAAGTGATAGTCTTGAATTTACCAGGAATCTTGCTAAGATCTACGTCTTTTACATTTTTGAAAGCCCAGTAAACATCAAATTTCTCATCTAAACCCTGACGAACGAACTCTTCGTATATATATCTAGGGTTTCCCGTGTAATTTCTAAACATACTACTCTCAAAAACTATTACGTTTTCTTTGAAACGAATAGTCATTGCGAATAACTTATAAAAATTTGTTAAAAACTGCTTAATATACTTCATAAAAAGTAAAAATCCTCCAGTAGTTTTTTCACAGGTGCTATTTTAACACATATAAGAAATTTTTCCACTTATTAGGCATTCTGGACCAAAAATATGTTCGCCTCAAAGTCCCATATTTATTGATTAAACCCTATGTATAAGTTATAATATTACAAGGCTATGAAAGGAGATAATGCCTTTTTATTTTTAGTGCAAAAAGGCATTGTTCTATTAATTATGAAAAAAGTAATTACATACGGAACATTTGATATGCTTCACTATGGACATATAAATTTGCTTAGAAGAGCAAAGGAGTTGGGTGACTACTTGGTAGTGGTTCTTTCTACTGATGAATTCAACTGGAATATGAAGCAGAAAAAATGTTATTTTACATATGAAGAGAGAAAAATGGTGCTTGAAGCCATAAAATATGTGGATGAGGTTATCCCTGAGAACAATTGGGAACAGAAGATTGACGATGTTAAGAACAATGACATTGACGTTTTCGTAATGGGTAATGACTGGGAAGGCAAATTTGACTTCCTAAAAGACTACTGCGAAGTAGTTTACTTGCCTAGAACAGAGGGAATCTCAACTACACAGATAAAGGATGACTTAAATAACAAATAAATTTAAGTCAGGAGGATTTATGCTAAGCATTATTGTTACACATAAAACAAATATAGGTTACCTGACAGACTGTCTGGAGAGTATAGCGGAGCAAGACTATAAGGACTTCGAAACTATACTTGTACTAGATCACACAAAGGATAACCTAGATGCATTAATAGAAGAATATACTGATTCCATCAACCTAAAAGTCTTTGAACTAGAGGACAAAGAGGGAGTATCGGCAGCTAGAAACTTTGGTATGGCCAAAGCTTCTGGCGATTTTATTACATTTATCGATAACGATGATTATATAATGCCGGAGACTCTATCAGGGATGATGGAATTATTTAATGATGAGACAGATATGGCATACTGCGAGTTCAAAACTACATGGTTCCAGAAGAAAGCCTTCAACGAAGCCCAAGCCGAAGAAGGCGAAGACGAAGACGACGAAGTAATAGAGGTAGACTTTGAAGATGTATTCGACTATAAAGTTGAGTACTTCAAAAAACTAGAAAAAGAATCTGTTCTCGGTGCGATTTATAGAAAATCACTATTTACAGATAACAACATTACATTTAACGAAGAACAAAAGTACTTTTCCGATGCCAAAGTATTGATGGGACTACTTGATAATGCTAGAGAAATCAAGACAAGCCATAAGGGAATGTATGTTAAGCGCTCACACAATGACAAACTTAACAATCCATCCCTAAACCAGATTGAGAAAGAAACAACTATGCCATTTTACTTTGTGGCATACGACAATGCGATTAAAGCAACAGAAAATAACAAGAGACTTCGCAATCATATGTATGTGATTTTGGCGAAGTTTATTACAAAACCATACCTTAGAAAACTCCGCGACAAAAAAGAGGAGTGGGGAGATGTTTGGGAAAAGGAATTTTTCCAGGAGTTAGCTAAGAGAGCAAAAGATGTGGATTTGAAAGCTCTAAAGAGAAAAGACTTTACTAGAGCTGAAAAGAAACTTATTAAAGTTATGGGCGAGGGTGACTTTGACAAAGCCTACAAACAGGGGCTTAAGGTTCTTGCTAGAAGAAAACTTGTAAAGATGATTATTAATAAGAGAATTCGAAACAAGACATTCGCTCTCTATATCTTTAGCAAGATGAAATTTAAAACAAACTGGATTGTGTTTGAGAGTTTCATGGGAAGAAACTGCTCAGGCCAGCCAAAGTACATATATCAGTATTTGCAAAAGCATTATCCAGGTAAGTACAAATGCATTTGGGTAGTGGATAGACGCGGAGTGAAGATTCCAGGCAAATACAAAAAGTGTAAGAGATTTGGAATTAGATACTTCTACTATATGAATAGAAGTAAATACTGGGTAATCAACATGAGACAACCTTTAAGTGTTCCAAAGAGAGATGATACAATCATTCTTTCAACATGGCACGGAACACCACTTAAGAGATTGGTGTTTGATATGGACGATGTACATTCAGCTACACCACAGTACAAGAATATTGTTTACAGACAGACTAGAGAGTGGGATTATCTACTATCTGACAATCCATTCTCCACAGAGAAATTCCAGAGTTGCTTCTTGTTTGACAAGGAAAAAATATTGGAGGCGGGCTATCCTGCTAACGATCCACTATACGCCGAAGACAAAGAAGAATATGCAGCTAAGATTAAAAAGAAACTAGGAATTCCAGAGGATAAGAAAGTTATTCTATACGCGCCAACTTGGAGAGATGACAATTTCTTTGAAGCGGGCCAGTATGGATTTGACCTAGATTTAGAT
>CADBBS010000125.1 GCA_902793045.1 uncultured Lachnospiraceae bacterium | reverse complement strand
TATGGTAGTAAAGAGTTATTCTCTAGTTCCAGAGAATGATAATAGTTTGCTGCTTATTAATGCTGGTATGGCACCTCTTAAGCCTTACTTTACAGGTAAAGAGATTCCACCTAGCACTAGAATGGCATCTTGCCAAAAATGTATCAGAACAGGTGACATTGAAAATATTGGAATAACTGACAGACATGGTACATTCTTTGAAATGCTTGGAAACTTTTCGTTTGGCGATTACTTTAAGACAGAAGCTATTCATTGGTGCTGGGAGTTTCTAACTGAAGTGGTTGGATTTGATCCAGATAGATTGTATCCATCAGTTTACGAAGAGGACGACGAAGGACGAAGCATTTGCAATTTGGAGAGATGAGATTGGCATCTCTGAAGATAGAATCTTTAAGTTTAATAAAGAAGACAACTTCTGGGAGCACGGCGCTGGTCCATGTGGTCCTTGTTCAGAAGTATATTATGACCGTGGTGAAAAATATAGTTGTGGTAAACCAGACTGTACAGTAGGTTGTGACTGCGATAGATATATCGAAGTTTGGAATAACGTATTTACTCAATTTGAAGGCGACGGCAAAGGAAACTACACAACACTAGATCAGAAAAATATTGATACAGGTATGGGTCTTGAGAGACTTGCTACAGCAGTGCAGGATGTTGAATCTATCTTTGATGTAGACACTATTAGAGCAATCAGAGAACATGTATCAAAGATCTCTGGCAAAGATTATAAAGAAAAACACGAGTGGGATGTTTCAATAAGAATTATTACTGACCACATTCGTTCGGCTACATTCATGATTTCAGATGGTATTATTCCATCAAATGAAGGTAGAGGATATGTTCTTAGACGTCTAATTAGACGTGCTTGTCGTCATGCTAAACTTCTTGGTATCAATGAAGAGTTTTTGATTCCTTTGGCGGAGACGGTTATTAAATCTTCTAAAGTTGGTTATCCAGAACTAGAAGATAAGAAGAGTATGATCTTTAACGTTCTTAAGGAAGAAGAGTCTAAGTTTAATAAGACTATCGATACAGGACTTCAAAAGCTAAATGAACTTTGTGAGAAGATTGAAAGAAATAACAAGGACACAGTCCGCGGCAAAGACGCGTTTATGCTTTACGATACTTATGGATTCCCACTAGAGCTTACAATTGAGATTGTAGAGGAAAAGGGATACAAAGTTGATATTGACGGCTTTAATAAAGCCATGGAAGTTCAAAGAGAAACTGCAAGACAGGCTCGTAAGGAAACTAACTATATGGGAGCAGATGCTACTGTATATGAAAAGTTAGACACATCTTTGAAATCAACATTTGTTGGTTACGAATTATTGGATAATGAATCTAAGATTACAGCACTTACTTCTGAGACTGATGTAGTATATGAGTTGAATGAAGGTGAAGTTGGAACAATTGTGGTAGAAGATACGCCTTTCTACGCTACAATGGGTGGACAAAAAGGTGATATGGGAACTATTTCAACTGAGAATGGTGAGTTCGAAGTTACTGAAGCTATTAAATTACCTGGTGACAAAACTGGTCATGTTGGTAAGATGGTTTCAGGTAAAATAAAAGTTGGTGATTATGCCAAACTTAAAGTTGATGATATTAACAGAAATTCTACTGCAAAGAACCACAGTGCAACTCACTTGTTACAGAAAGCTTTGAAATTAATTTTGGGAGATCATGTAGAACAGGCAGGTTCTTATGTTGATGGAAATAGGCTTCGTTTTGACTTTAACCATTATCAAGCTATGACTCCAGAAGAAATATCAAAGGTTGAAAATATTGTAAATGAACAAATAGTTCGTGGTCTAAATGTAATCACTTCTGAAATGAGTATGCAGGAAGCAAAAGAAACAGGCGCTACAGCATTGTTTGGTGAGAAGTATGGCGAGACAGTTCGTGTTGTTGCTATGGGAGATTTCTCAATTGAATTATGTGGTGGTACACATGTTTCTAATACAAACATTATTTCTTCATTCAAGATTATTTCAGAGACTGGTATTGCATCTGGTGTTAGAAGAATTGAGGCTCTAACATCTACTGGACTTATGGATTATTATAAGGATCTTGAAAATACTTTGAATGAGGCTGCAAAAGAAGCTAAGACTACAACTAATGATTTGGTTGCTAAGATTGCTTCTATGAATGAAGAGATTAAGGCTGTTGAGAGTGAGAATGAGAAGTTGAAGGCTAAGATGGCTTCTGATTCGTTAGGTGATGCATTATCTGATGTAGTTGAAGTATCGGGCGTTAAGCTTCTTGCCAAGAAACTTGAGAACATAGATATGAATGAACTTAGAAACTTGAGCGACTCACTTAAAGAACAGATAGGTGAAGGTGTGGTTGTATTAGTTTCATCAATGGCTGATAAAGCAAATATGGTTGTTACAGCTACTGATGGCGCAATCGACAAAGGAGCTCATGCCGGAAATATGATTAAAGAACTAGCTAGCCTTATAGGTGGTGGCGGCGGTGGTCGTCCAAATATGGCTCAGGCTGGTGGTAAAAATCCTGCTGGTGCTGATGATGTTGTGGATAAGGCCTCTGAAGTATTAGCGGAGCAAATCAAATAGGTTTTAAACTGTGTGTGAGTCACGGTTAAAATAAATAATATAATATAGGAGGAACAAATATGATTTTGACAACAACTTTTGAAGTACCAGGAAAAGATTATGAAATAATCGCTATGGTAAACGGAAATACTGTTCAGTCAAAGAACGCTTTCAAAGATATTGGAGCAGGCTTGAAGAGTATCGTTGGTGGTGAACTTGGTTCATACAAGAAAATGATCTCAGAAGCTAGAGAGACTGTTACAGAGAGAATGGTTCAGATGGCTGAAGAACTAGGAGCTGACGCTATTGTAGGTGTTCGCTATGGTTCATCAAGTATCATGGAAGGTGCATCAGAACTTTTCGCATATGGTACAGCAGTAAAATTTAAGTAAAAAATAATTAAGGGTGGCTTATAGCCGCCCTTTTTATGTTATAATGTTTACAGAATAATTTGTGGAGGAAAATAACATGAAAAGAATTACAGCATTACTCTTAAGTGTAACTTTAATAGCAACTGGTTTTATTGCATTTAATACTAAGTCTGTTAAAGCCGAAAGTAAAGAGTTTAATTTAGCATTTGGTAAACAGTACACTGCAAAATTTGTAGACAGCGCTCAAAGTGAAAATTATCACGGTTATAAATTTAATCTTGGTAGTAATACAAACTTGAGAGTTCAGGTTACATCTAAAAGCGGAAGTGCAAGATGGGGAGTTGCTACAAAAGACAAAGCTTATTATGCTTATACTTATGCACCTAGTGACTCTGTAATCTACTTACCTAAGGGTAGTGGCTACTATCTTTTGGTTAATGGAACAGGTGAGTATACTTTGAAGGTGACGAATATTGGACCTAGTAAAGTAAAATTCCCAAAATCATCAGGAAAGTTTAAAGATGTTTACAGCGTTTCAATTCCATTTACATATACTGGAACATATGACTATGCAGATAAATATCTTAAACTAAAGAATAGTAAACCTAAAATGGCAAGCGCATCCATGTCTGTATATAGTAACAATACTGGAACAGTAACTGTATATCCAAAGAGATATGGTAAGACAGTAATTAGTCTTGTTATGGCAGGTGGAAACACAGCTAAGTATACTTTCCATGTAACAAGAGGATACTGGTATATAGCAAAGGGATATAAGAAAAAAGCACCTAAGCCTGTTGGCGTAAAGAAACCAAAATGGTCTAGTTCAAAGAAAAAGAAACTTAGTATAAAGAAAAAGTCTGGAAAAGTTAAAGCTAAAAAAGGTGGAAGAGTTACAATAACTGCAAAGAAAGGCAAAGTTAAATATAGACTTAAAACAGTTATAACTGATTACAAAAAACTCGCAAGAAATACTTATAAAGAAATTAAAGATGCAGTAAATAATCCATCAAAACTAAAAGTGTATCATTGTTACAGAGGTCTATATAGAATCAGAGCTGGTGCTCAAAGAATCCCAGTTGTATATTTTGATTTTGGTCATACTAACTATTATGGAGCAATGATAAGAAGCAAAATGATTGCATATTACGATGATACTATGAACGTAAGATCTATTAGTGTAAGCAACGATAATAACGTTTATAAGAAGAAAGTTATTAAGAAAAAAGTGTACAAAAAATAGATAATAATTCCATCGAATTTCTTCTTGACGGGTAAAAGAATTATGATATAATAACTCTTGTGTTTTTACACAATACCTACAGTTTTAGGAATCTAAAATTGAAGGGAGGGTAGAAGAAATGTCAACAGTTATAGTTAAAGATGGAGAATCAATTGATAGCGCTTTAAGACGTTTTAAGAGAAACGTAGCTAAGGCTGGTATCCAGCAGGAGATTCGTAAGCGTGAGCACTATGAAAAACCTAGTGTTAAACGTAAAAAGAAATCAGAAGCAGCTAGAAAGCGCAAATTCTAATAAAAAAAGCAGAAATATTATTTATTTCTGCTTTTTTAATGTCTAAAAACACCCTTTTTGCACAATTTATTGTGTTTTTGGTAAAATACTAGTAGAAAAATAAAGGTGGGTTTTTATGAGCAACATTGAAAGTATTATGGATATACCTTCCAATCATGCTAGAAACGTTTTTGGCCAGTACGATTCTTATATTAAGAAAATCGAAAAGACTTTACATGTATCAATAATCGTTAGAGATGATAATGTAAAGATTATCGGTAGTGAAGATGCTACTAAACGTGCCAAAAGTGTATTTAACCAACTAATTGAACTATCAAAGCGTGGTAATGATATTACAGAACAAAATGTCGACTACGCTTTATCTTTATGTTTTGAAGAAACTGATACTACATTAGTTGATTTGGATGATAGCATTATTTGCAGAACTTCAATGGGAAAACCTGTAAAACCAAAAACTATTGGTCAGCAAAAGTATGTTGATATGATTAAAAATAATATGATTGTTTTTGGTATAGGACCAGCTGGTACAGGTAAAACTTATCTAGCTATGGCTATGGCTATAGCAGCACTTAAAAATAATGAAGTTAGCAAG
>CADBBS010000124.1 GCA_902793045.1 uncultured Lachnospiraceae bacterium | reverse complement strand
GGTGTATCGTGTGATACACCCAAATGAGCCACGGGAGAATCGAACTCCCGACAACTTGATTAAAAGTCAAGTGCTCTACCAACTGAGCTAGTGGCCCATATCAATATTAAGTTTCCTAGCTGGGCTAGTAGGATTCGAACCTACGAATGACGGCGTCAAAGGCCGTTGCCTTACCGCTTGGCGATAGCCCAGTGTTGATACCAGATGGTATCTAGGGTGGCTAGAGGGATTCGAACCCTCGACCTCCAGATCCACAATCTGGCGCGCTAACCAACTGTGCTATAGCCACCATGACTAGCTGTAGCTAGTGAACGTGCTCGAAGGGATTCGAACCCCCGACCCACGGCTTAGAAGGCCGTTGCTCTATCCAGCTGAGCTACGAACACACATTATATGCTGTTAACATATAATTAAGCGGGTGATGGGAATCGAACCCACATATCCAGCTTGGAAGGCTGGTGTTCTACCACTGAACTACACCCGCAGATACGTCGGGGTGACAGGATTCGAACCTGCGACCTCCTGATCCCAAATCAGGCGCTCTAGCCAAGCTGAGCCACACCCCGTTAAACGGCGCTAATTCACAGCGCAACCATTATTATAAAAGAACGCGGGGGCAATGTCAACACATTTTTTTGCCCTAATTTGGTATCTCTCGACGTTGATTTTATACAGTTTTTATCTCGAAATTGCACTCTCCATCGTCATCAATTTCTATAGTCAAATATGTAGGCTGTGCCTCATACTGTCTAGGCCTTTCAATGCTTCCAGGGTTGGCAATAGTTACCTTCTCCCCTTCATCTAGCACCGGCACATGTGTATGTCCAAAAAGCGCTACATCACACTCATTTTCAAGTGCTGTATAGTACAATTTCTCGTAACCATAGTTTACACCATATTGATGTCCGTGTGAAGCAAAAATTTTGATTGGACCCACATTAAAGGCATCTGCATCAGGATATGTAGAACCCCAGTCACAATTACCTCTAAAAATCCTAACTCCACAAGGAACTAGCATTCTAAGTTCTTCCTCTTGATGTCCAATATCACCAAGATGAATTAGTAAATCTATAGCTTTATTCTTTTTTAGAACTTTCTTTATATTGTGAAGCGACCCATGCGAATCACTAAATACAAGTACCTTGTACACTACTTGAATCTCCTCTTCATTACTTCCTTCATCTGCTCTAGTGCTTTGCCGCGGTGACTTATGCTGTTCTTAAGCTGAGGCGTCATCTCACCTGTGGTCATCTCATATTCAGGAACATACACTATAGGATCATATCCAAAGCCGTTTGTACCTTTTTGCTCATATCCAATAAGTCCCTCTATTGTTCCATAGCAAGTCTCAACATCGCCATCTGGAAATACCATTGCCATAGCACATGCAAAACGAGCTGATCTTTCTTTGCCTTTGGCATCCTTTAACTTTTCAATAATATAGTCATTCTTTATCTCATACGGAGTATCTTCGCCCAAAAATCTAGAAGAATAAACACCAGGCGCCCCATCTAAATAGTCCACCTCTAGTCCAGAATCGTCCGCCAAAGCAATCTCACCTGTCATATCACAGATGGCCTTCGCCTTAATGATGGCGTTCTCTTCAAAGGTAGTGCCCGTCTCTTCTATCTCTACGTCAATACCCATATCTGACATTGGAATAAGTTCCACATCAAACCCTTCCATCATCATATTTACTTCTCTTATCTTGTTCTTGTTTGTAGTCGCAAATATTATTTTTCTCATATATTACCTCTTATCTGTATATGCTTTAAGACATACATTACATTTTTGTTTTTCTGTAGATGACCAGTTCATTCCATCAGAGCTGATGTATCCCTCGCCGTCCTTTAGATTCACTTTTCTCGTTCCTGACTTTGACGGAGTCTCCACCGGAACAAGCCTCATTTTTTTATTACTGTTGTGCGCCTTTACTATTATACTAAATTTTTGACCTTTTTTGATGCTATATGGTTTATCCAAGTTTATAGTGTAGAATCCTTTGTTATCATACGATGCTTTCGCTACCGCACGACCTCTAGTGCTAAGAGAATTAACCCCCTTATATTGGCCGCAGACAAATACCTCAAAATCCGAGTTTTCCTCTGTAGCGTAAAATCCTACCGCCTTTATACTCTCATCACTCTTTGCCTTGAATACATTTGCAAAGTACGCCGACGACTGATTCTTGTATCCCATTATGCCAGTCCAACCGCACAAGTCACTCTGGTAGATATTGTCATAATTATCCACATCATCTATCTGCGTGTAGCAAATGCTTACTTCGCCGAAGGCCACACAATCATACGATACATAGAAAAGTCCATTTTGACCGAAGTCTTTGCCCCAACTATTTAGACAAATGAATGCCCCATCACGCTTAACATTGATTGGGAAGTTCTCCTTAGGGAAATTGTCGTCCCAGCCCACTACTACCACATCGTGGTTGGCTTCGCTGTCTTGCAAATAAATAGATGTCTCCACTCCACCATATTTAAAGACCATGCGCTTCATCTCTTCTTGATCTTTCGGTGTCAAAAACTGAGCCGACTGAAGATGCTTTTTAACTTTGCCAAAGCCATTCGAATTGTCAGACACTGGACCCTTCCACGCAGTCAAATATGCCATAGAAAGTGAATAGTCTCCACCATTTTTGTTGCTACTTAGTTTCCTACTATAGTTTACTAAGTGCTTTCTTGAAAATTCATAATTCTCATTTGGAAGTAATGATGATTCTATAGCGGACAATGTTGCATAAGCCCAGCAAGTTCCCTCTTGACCTTGATCTTGCACCTTAGGAAGGCGTCCTTCTTCGGCGTAGTTGTATCTAGTAGGAAGCGCATTTCCAAGTGCAGTGTCTGTAAGAGATGCTGTATAAGTATCATTGTCCCAGTTATATGCAAATCCCAAGTAGTTTTCAAAAAGACTAGATGGAATATAAATCACACCGTCTTTCTTCATCACTTTCTCTTTCAAGTCATAATCACTGCCGTTAACCTTGACTTTATCTGAATCAATTTTAAGATTTGCTTTTGTATTACCCTTAATCACTACCACTGTATCGCCTTTGTATTTCAAGCAAGCGCAATTCAAGTATTTCTCGACCACGTCAGATGGTATCATAAGGTTCATATTTTCACTCATGAAATATTTACCTTCCGCAGGGTAAGCTGTTTTTTTGTTAACTTTTAGTATGATGTTCTTTTTATTAATAGACTCTGCCTTTATCTTTGCAAAATCGCTGTCTGACTCTATCTTTGCACTACCCTGTTCCACCTGCTGGTAAGTCACCAAAAAGAAGCCACCGATAAAGGCAACTAAACAAATAACTATTAATGCTTTTATTAATTTTGAGTTTCTAATTTTCATTCTTCTTTCTCTTTGGTGGTTTAGGTCCAAGGAATTGATAAAAGTAAGTCTTTATCATTCCATTGTAAATCTTTCTGTTCTTAGTTGGTTTAACACCCATATCCTTTGGCGCGTCCTCGTACGAAGTAATAACAAACGCAGACCAACTGTCTAACTTTTTGTACTGTCTTCCAAGCTTCTCGTACAAAACCTTAATCTGCTCTTTGTCTTCTAGTCTCTCGCCGTAAGGTGGGTTTGTAATTATAAAACCATATTTCTTCGGATGGCTTAAATCTCCTACATCTCTAGTCTGGAAGTGAATCAAATCTTCCACTCCTGCTAGTTTTGCATTCTTTCTGCACATCTCGATTGCTTCTTTGTCGATGTCATAACCTTGAATGTCGGTTTCTATATCCATGTTTATCTGATCATTCGCTTCATTGACAGCCTCATACCAGCATTTCTTATCGATAATGTTAGTCCAGTTTTCCGCCGTAAACTCGCGCTCTAATCCTGGCGCTATATTTGCCGCGATAAGTGCTGCCTCAATAGGAAACGTTCCGCAACCGCAAAATGGATCAACCAAAATTCTATCTTTTCTCCAAGGTGTAAGCATAATGAGCGCTGCCGCCAAAGTCTCAGAGATTGGGGCCTTTGCCGTATTCTTCCTGTACCCGCGCTTGTGAAGCGACTCGCCTGATGTATCAAGCGCCACTATCACTTCATCTTTGTATAGGAAGACTCTGATAGGATACTCATCCCCGTCCTCGTCAAACCAATCAACATTGTACTTAACCTTTAGCTTCTCAACTATTGCTTTTTTAACAATACTTTGTATATCTGATGGGCTAAATAAGGCGCTCTTAACAGAACTAGCCTTCTTCACCCAGAACTTTCCATCCTTTGGGATATATTGTTCCCAATCCAGCGCTTTTACGCCCTCGAACAACTCGTCGTAAGTGGTTGCCTTAAATCTAGACACAACAATCATAACCCTCTCAGCAGTTCTAAGGAAAATATTAGCTCTAGCCACCGCCAAAGCATCTCCCTTAAAAGTGACACGGCCATCTTCCACTTGCTCTATCTCGTATCCAAGATCTGTTATTTCTCTTTTTAATACTGCCTCCACGCCGAAATGGCAAGGAGCCATCAAAGTTAATTCTTTCATATCTACACTCTCAACTAAGTATTATAACAGAAAAAAGAGACGATATAAATCGCCTCTAGCGTGCATGAAAGGATTCGAACCCTCGACCTTCTGGTCCGTAGCCAGACGCTCTATCCAGCTGAGCTACATGCACAAATGTCGCAAATGCGACGGTGTTTATTTTACACCACGAGGGTGTTTATGTCAATTTGATTATTTTATCTTTTTAAATGAGCTTGTATACACATAGCCCGTCATTTTATTATATACAACCTTAGCATAGCCCTTTGTCTTGTAGTAATAAACAGCTACTTTTGTGCTCTTTGGAATAGTCGCAAGCACTGGGCCGCTCTTTAGTTTTGTAGATGCATACAAAGGAGTTGTGCTCTTTACAGTTCTCTTCCAAGTCTTTTTGAACTTTGTAGGTGTTTTGTAAAGTCTCTTAAGTTTGTATGGTGTTGCACCCCAAGACTTCAAATAGAAATGTGGCATATCACTGAAACCTGTCCAGTCTCCGCCCCAAGCTAAACCTGTAGTCTTTATAATCTTTGCCGCCTTCGCAAGCATATTTACATTGTAACGAACTTTCTTTGGCCCGTTGATTGCTATATCAAACGCAATACCCCACTGGTGCTGTGAAGAATAACTCTTACCCTTCGCGTAAGTAACAATAGCACCTGGCTTTGTACGACCTTGAGCATACAAAGAATCTTGATACTTCTTAGTTCTAAGACCTTCAGTAATGATTAAGTAAATTCCTTTTTCATTACACTTCTTCAAAGCCTTTTTGAGTTTGAGCTGCAAGTATGGATGCAACTTTGAAGTTTTAATATTTATCTTATTCTTTTTATAAACATTAATAGGATCATCATATGATGTAGATGCTGCCGACTTTATACCTTCGTAACTATGGCCATCGACAAACTTTAATTCCTGAACCTTGTAGTAATACTTTACTCCCGGCTCTATATAGATATCTTCATAAGCATCTGTGTCATATGGAACAATATCTATCTTTTCCCAGTTCTTTTTGTCTGTAGATCTGTAAATCATATATGATGATGCATCGTCATTTGCCACCCAAGTAATAACTACTTTGTCGGTGTATGCATGATGAACTACGTCAAGCACTATTCTTGGAACTGAAGTAATGCTCTTTGATGTAGCACTACCGCTCACAAACTTTCTCTTATATCTTTTTATCTTATAAGGACGAACCTTATACTGATAAGTAGTACCTGTCTCTACGTTTGGATCTGTGTAAGTCTTTTTGTTAGTGATATCGATTGATGAAAACTTCCCACCATCTTCACTTCTGTAAATCCTATAACCAGCAGCCTTCTTGCTGTTCTTCCACTTCAAAACAATTCCATTTTTAGTGTTTTTGATACTAGTTATTTTTACACTAGAAGCAGCCTGTACATTTGTAACAGGCGCAACTGATCCAATTATTATTAAACTTAATACAAAACATAAAACTCTTTTTTTCATAACGTTAAAAAAATACCACCTAATTGTTATAGAAATAAAAGCACCCGAACTCGGATGCTTTCAATGCCGGCGACCGGAATCGAACCGGTACTGTGTTGCCACAACAGGATTTTAAGTCCTGCGCGTCTGCCAGTTCCGCCACGCCGGCACGTGGATTTATATTGCGCCTCCCACGACTAGCGCTAGTGGGACCTACAGGGCTCGAACCTGTGACCCTCTGCTTGTAAGGCAGATGCTCTCCCAGCTGAGCTAAGATCCCATCCTAGTGGACCTGCAGGGACTCGAACCCCGGACAAACCGGTTATGAGCCGGTTGCTCTAACCAACTGAGCTACAGGTCCTAATTAGAGCCGACGAGCGGACTTGAACCGCTAACCTGCTGATTACAAATCAGCTGCTCTGCCAATTGAGCCACGTCGGCAAAAAATAAAAGACATATCACTAACAGTAATATGCCTTATGACTCCAAGGGGATTTGAACCCCTGTTACCGCCGTGAAAGGGCGGTGTCTTAACCACTTGACCATGGAGCCGAAAGCACTACTAGTGCATTTTATACTAAAAATAATTATTAGTATAAAAAAACTCCCCGAGTAGGACTCGAACCTACAACCCTTCGGTTAACAGCCGAATGCTCTACCATTGAGCTATCGAGGATCATTTAATCGGCATAGCCGAACTATTGAGTATTATACACTCAAAACCACACACTGAAAAGTAAATTAAGACTTTCCTAGGATAACTCCTCTTCCTTTATGGATAAGCCCTCGACCTATTAGTATCGGTCAGCTGCATACATTACTGCACTTCCACCTCCGACCTATCAAC
>CADBBS010000123.1 GCA_902793045.1 uncultured Lachnospiraceae bacterium | reverse complement strand
ACCTGCTTATAAATTACAATACAAAAGCCCAATCCAGTATAGAACTGAAATGGGCTTCGTATGATTATTTACATTGTCTACTTTTAGTTGACAAGTGCAGCGAAATGTCCTATGTGTTTTTTATTGTCATTAATTATTTAATCTTAATTGTAAAATCGCCACCAGATATAGATGTCCATCTTTCAAATTTAATATAGTATGTTCCCTTTTTCATTTTTTTCTTAACTGAACTAGTAAAAGCAGCGGAATATAGTTTTGCTGTTGAGTGAGCATTGATTCTAGTGGTAGCAAGTTTCTTTTTGCCTCTATAGAATTTCACTTCAAGATTGCCCTGGATTTCTTTTCCTTTAAGAATGAATTTAGCTTTTCTTGCTTTTTTAAATTTAATCTTAAACCAAGAACCTTTTTTCTGTCCGTGTGCAACCATGCCAGCTTTTTCTTTTTTTAGTTTTAATTTAGTTGCTTTTTTCTTACTAGTATTGTTGTTGCCAATTTTCTTTGTAGAAAGTTTTATTGTATACTTTCTTGCGGATTCTGTGTGATACCACATATAAAACTTGTATGTGGTTCCTTTTCTAACAACCCATACAAATTTGCGAGCATCAAGTCCTCCTGTTCCGTAAACCTTGTCTGAAATGTCATGCCCTTTAGAATCCGTCAAACTAATAGGGCCTGGATCTTCTGAAAATGTTAAAGTTAGTCGTCCGCTATTTGTGGCCTTGTAAACATATGTCATATAGTATCCCTTAGCATTGATGTTGTTTGCTCCATCTTTGATAACAACCTTTCCATTGGTTTCGTTATTAGCTAAAACAGTCGAGCCTAAAATAGTAACGGTTAAAATCATAGTGGCGATAAATAATCCCAATAATCTTTTCATAATATAACCTCCGTTCTTAGACTACTTTAATTATATTATACTTATAAGCTTTTTAAAAACCCTTTTAAATAATCTCTTAAATTGTCATCGTTTAAATCTGAAACTCTAATAAATTCATATTTTGAATTATATTCTGGTCTAAACAAATATTTAAAGTCTCCGTAAGCTGAAACAAAACAGTCATTAACATTTTCATAGCAGTTAGATGCCTTTGCTTGCTCTCTGAAGTTTTTATCAACAAATTGAGAAACTGATTTGTGAATTGCTTTGTCCTCTTCAGGGAGATAGTAGTAGTCTTTGTAATTATCAAAGAATAGTTTTAATGTATCCTCTAATACCTTAATCTTTAACTGACATCTATTGTCTCTAATCAAAAGTGAATATGCATTATCTGCTTGTGAAATATCCACAGCAGAAATAGATTTATCAGAAATAATATTAATAACTAATTCTTTCTTATCATTTCCGTCCATATCTTTATATTCAGAAACATTCCAATCAGAAATATCAAAGCTTCCTTCGAAGAAGTCGCAAAGATTTAAAAGTTCTGTAATCTTACCCATATACAAAACATCTTCGCGGTTGTGAAGAAGAAGAGGATAGATTAGTTTTTGATCTTTAGTTCTGACATACTCTTTATAAACTTCAACCAACTCTCCTCCAGAGAATGGATCGGTACGCTTAATGCCGATTGCTTCTTCCAAAGTTTTCTGTTTCAAATTTGGAAGGTTCAAAATATTTTTAAGTGATGAAATATCTTTATAGATGTCGACACTTTTAAGTCTATCTAAATCTAAATCGATGTTATATTTTTCGGCACGTTCTTTGACGAAGGGGATATCAAAACTATTCCCGTTAAAGTGAATCAAGCAATCATAGTCCTTGATAAACTTTTGGAAAGCCATAATGACATTTGCCTCATCGTTATAGTTGTCAGCAAACCACTGAGCATACATCCATTCGCCATCGTCAAAGTACATTGCTCCAATCAAATAAATAGAGCAATACTTTCTAGAAAGCCCAGTAGTTTCTATGTCGAAATATAAGATTTTATCTTTGTCGGCAAACTTTTCTATCGGATAATCGACGTTGATTTTTGCCTCATCTTTTATCACTAACATAAGAAAAATTATAGCATAATTTAAACCCAAATTAGTAGTAATTAGTGCTATAATATTAAAAGATTGTGCGAAAAGGAGATTGAAATAAATGACAGAGACAAGACCATATGTAGATTGGGATTTAATGAATGATTTTATGATAGACGTTTTTGAGAAATACGGTGTTCCAAGAGAGGATGCCGCTATTTGTGCTGACGTTTTGCTTGAGAGTGACAGACGTGGAATTGAGAGCCACGGATGTAATCGCTTTAAACCAATTTATTTAGATAGAATTAAAAATGGAACATTGCTTCCAAAGACAGAATTAGAAATAGTTAAAGAGACACCTACCACAGTAGTTATGGATGCTCATGATGGAATGGGAATGGTAGCTAGTCACAAGATGATGGAGATGCTTATCGAAAAAGCAAAGACATACGGAATGGCTGGCGGAACTATTTTCAATTCAACTCACTATGGTATAGCAGGTTACTGGACAACTATGGCAGAGAAGGAAGGCTTGATTGGAATTTCTGGCACAAATGCTAGACCATCAGTTGCACCTACCTTTGGCGTAGAACCAATGATGGGAACAAATCCTATGACATTTACTATGCCAACAGATGAGGAGTTTCCATTTAACTTTGACTGTGCTACATGTATCGTTCAAAACGGTAAGATTGAGTTTTATGAGAGAAGTGGAAAAGACACACCAGCAGGTTGTGTTGTAAATAAAGATGGCGAGACTATGACAGACTCTGGCAAAATCCTAAAAGATATGCGCGCAGGTAATGCAGCGTTGTTGCCACTTGGTGGTTTAGGAGAAGAGACCGCCGGCTACAAAGGATATGGTTTTACAACTATTGTTGAAATTCTTTCAAGTGCTTTGGCGGGCGGACCATTTATGAAGGATCTAAATGGTGTAGATGAAGATGGAAATCCTAAGATGTATAAGCTTGGACATTTCTTCTTTGTTATCAATCCAGAGTTCTTTATGGGACTTGATACATTTAAGAAAACTTCAGGTGATATCCTAAGAGGATTAAGAGCATCTGAAAAAGCTCCGGGACAGGATAGAATCTATACAGCTGGTGAGAAAGAACACGACGCTTGGATGGATAGAAAAGACAAAGGTGTGCCTGTGGGCGAATCTATCCAGAAAGAATTGATTGAATTAAGAGATACTTTGGGACTTGATAAATATCACTTCCCATTTGAGGATTAATAATGTTTAATAAGACACTTAGTTTGAAAAACAAAATAGGTTTTATAAAAACTTTCTCTGGCGGAGTTCATCCGGTGGAAGGTAAAGACTTGTCTAAAGATCTTCCTGTCAGAAAAGTTTTTCCAAAGGACCAAGTAGTGATACCTTGCTCGATGCATATAGGTGCGCCTGCAAAACCTGTAGTGGAAGTGGGTGAACATGTTCTAAATGGACAGCTTATTGCAGAGGCTAGCGGCTTTATTTCAGCAAACGTTCACTCTAGTGTTTCTGGAACAGTCAAAGCTATTGAAGACAGAGAACTAGTGGGCGGCGGCAAAGGTCTATGCATTGTGATTGAAAACGACAAAAAGCAAGACAGATTTGAGTATAAAGCCGAACCTGCACCATGGAGCAAAGAGTATATAAGAGAAGCTGTAAAAGATTGCGGCGTTGTTGGTATGGGAGGAGCTTGTTTCCCTACACATGTTAAAATTACTCCTAAAGATGATGAAGCTATTGATCACGTAATTATAAATGCGTGTGAGTGCGAGCCATATATTACAGCAGACTACAGAAGAATGATTGAAAACCCTGAAGAGTTGATTGAGGGTCTAAAAATTATGCTTACATTATTCCCTAATGCGAAGGGATATATTGCAATAGAAGATAACAAATTAGATTGCATAAAACTATTTGAAAAACTAACTGCTTCAGAAGATTTAATAGAAGTGGTTCCGATGAAGACAAAGTACCCACAAGGTTCAGAGCGCCATGTGATTTACGCTATCAATAAGCGCAAGATGAACTCATCTATGCTTCCAGCTGATGTTGGATGTATCGTTGATAATGTGGATACTGTTTATAACATTTATCAGGCAGTTAAATTCCATAAACCACTTACAAGTAGAATTATGACAGTTTCAGGTGATGCTTTCTATCAACCATGTAACTTGGAAGTATCTCTTGGTATGTCTTATCAAGAAGTGGTGGATGAGATGAACGGTATGTGTGAAGATGCAAAGAAGGTAATAGCTGGTGGACCTATGATGGGACAGGCTATGTATAATCTTGATGTTCCAATCACTAAAGGTTCATCATCACTTTTAGCGTTTATGGAAGACGACTACGACAAAGCACCTAAAACTAACTGTATGAACTGTGGAATGTGCGTAAGAGTTTGCCCACAGAAATTAGTTTGTGCAAATTTGGCAAA
>CADBBS010000122.1 GCA_902793045.1 uncultured Lachnospiraceae bacterium | reverse complement strand
ACAATATTTCATTGGCAAATGTACACAAAAAAGTTGATAACTCAGCATTTTCTGAGCATTTTTCATGAGAAAAATTTGTTCTTTCAGATTTTATTTCTATCTTTGCGACAATAATGTATAATCCCTAAAACTGCAGATGTCTATGAGCTGAGATAAATATAAAAAGGATATATAGGATGTAATCGACTTTGGTCGCTTTGTACCTTTAGGTCAAAGAACTATCCACTATATCATAGAATTAGTAGACGAAGTAATTTGTCCATTTTGTATATTCTAATAAACAACAATTGCTTAAAAACAAAGAATATGAAAAAAACGATATTATGCCTAATGGCAATTTTTGCGTGTTTAACTATTAATGCTCAATCAAAATCCACATGTTCTCATTGTGGTGGAACTGGGCAATGTAGCTGCTATGGCGGTGTAGACCAAGAAAACTGCTACCTCTGTGGAGGGTCTGGACGATGCACTTATTGTCATGGTTCTGGTGTAATTTATGGAGATTTGCTTGATGCTGCAATGGGGGGAGTAGGCCGAAAGTCCTCTTCGAATAATTCAAAACCATCTGAATACTATATCACAGTTGATGGAGTAAAATACAAAAGAGCCAAAGAAAAAGCTTATAGTACTATTGGAATTCCCAAACTTAATCAGGGAAAACACACCGTCATATATCCCAATGGAGACAAATTTGTAGGTATCTTTAAAAAAGGAAAGAAAAATGGTGTAGGAAGGTATGAAGGAAATGGTGTTGTTATTGAAGGATCATATCAAAATGACAAACTAAATGGTAAGGGGAAAGTTTCGTATGCTAATGGAGATTATTATGAAGGCGATTTCGTAAATGGAGAGAGACACGGCAATGGGGTTGAAGTTGAAGGGCAAAAAAAATATGTTGGTGAATATAAGAATGACAAGAAATGTGGAAAAGGCACACAAACTAATGGTAATGGTGATAAGTTTGTCGGACTATTTAATCGAGATTACCCATCAAATGGTACTTATTATCTATCCAATGGCGACAAATATGAAGGGGCGATTTCCCCTTTGACAGGATTCGATGGTGGAATATATACATTCTCAGATGGGAGAACCTACGAAGGAGAATTTCGTAATATTTATCCTAGTGGGCAAGGGGTAATAATTTATCCTAACGGTGATAGGTATATGGGATATGTTTCTGAAGGGAAACCTTATAGTAAAGGTAGTTATTCCTGGGCTAATGGTAATTTGTATGAAGGTAGCTTTAATAAGGGTTTGAAATCTGGAGCGGGGAAAATATATTATAACAACAATACTTATGAAGAAGGAATTTGGAATAATGATATTATGATTAAAAAGACAAAATCAGGGAAATGGAAATTTCAAGGCTTTAAGGGTATAGTTGAATACTAATAGCTACTAAGAGTACAGGAAATAAAAGCTGAAGTCTGGAATAATTTAAAAACAGTAGAAATCATTTGGCTCGAGTCAAGATTATGAGAGGTATTGGTACATGATTACTAGTCCCTTCTGAAATATTGACATAAATATTAACTAAGTTGCAGAAGAGCCGCCCAAATTAGGAAACGTTAAGCGAAAACTTTTTCATTGGTAAATGTATACAAGGAAGTTGATAACTCAACATATCTGGTGCATTTCGTGAGAAAAATTTGTAACTTTCGAAAATAATGTTTATCTTTGCAATTGGAGTGATAAAACTATAACAATCCCATGACGGTTGACAATGTTCTTATTTATGTTACCCTAACAGACAAGGAAATTGCATGTCTTTATATGTATGAGAAATAATTATCTGGATATTACAAATATAACCCCTAATAAATCATGATTATGAAAAAAAACTTCTTATTCTTATTAATAGTCCTCATTCCCTTAGGAATGTCTTCTCAAATCAAAAAGACAAAAACAGGTGTGTCTAAGCAGAATACAAATAAGGCTACAACTACCAAAAAGTTACATGGATTTGATATAGAATATAAGGGAGTGGTAGGCGACTACCTGCCCTTTGTTGTCAAATTTAAACCAGGGAGTAGTGCAATAGATGCTGAGGCCGCAAAGTGTATCAATGATGTGGCTCACTATCTAAAAAATCACCCTAATGTGAATATTGTGGCAGCAGCATATACGCAGGAAGATTCTGACACTCGACGCTCCAAAGAACTTTCTAATAAACGCGCTTATGAGGTAAAATCTGCATTGGTGTTTAATCACAATATTGACCAGTTGCGCATTATAGGGAATGGCATGGGTATAGATCATGGTGTTGTTGCTTGCTTTTGCAACACAAGTGATGCCGTCGTCTTTTTTGAACAGGGATTTATCACTCACATGGAACTTGAGAAAGAGTTGAGTGAGAGGTTTAGCGGAGTTGAGGCAGCATTGCGATCAGCTATGATTTCTCTTTCTTCAGACTCTGGTGATGAGTGTAGTTATTGCAGCGGAACGGGATATTATAACGGTAGCCTTTGCCCCAAATGTAAAGGAAAGAAGTATGATGAAGACAAAGTGGTATATGAAGGTTCCAAGGCTGGTAAAAAAGTTACTCAGGCAGTCAAGAATATGCCAAAAAGAAAAATGAACTCCAATAATTTCAAGAACGGTTATCAAATAAAGGTTTATAACAATGGTACCTATGAAGGATATTTAACAAATGGACTTAGGAACGGTAGGGGCGTGTTCATTTTTGATAATGGATCCAGATATTCAGGAGAATGGAAGGACGATCAGATAACGGGTTGGGGTATGTTCAGAAGTATACCTGCATATGACTTTGATAAAAACAATAAATACAAAATATTGTCTCAAAGACATGTTGGCTATTATAAGGCGGGGCAGTTGGTGAGTGAAAATCGTGCGCTCTTTTATCCTAATGGAGAGATATTCTTAGGAACCATGTCAAACGGTAAGATGAATACATACGGAAAGAGGATAATGACTGATGGCAATTGTTATGAGGGAAATTGGGTTAAGGGAAAGTGTAATGGTAAGGGTAAGATATACTACAAAAATGGCACGATAGAACAGGGGGTCTTCAAGGATGGTATTTTAACAGACAAGGTCAACTACGTACGTACTGATAGGTCAAAAGATTTAAATAGTAAAACAAAATCTTATGATATTGGAAGTAAAACCATGCCTAATAGTTTAGATAATAAGTCAATATCTAATTGTGCATCTGTCAAAATAAGTACGAAAAACGAGTCTGTGGGATTTAAAATTTCTGGTACTATCAGAAACTTGTTATTAAGGAAGTCCCCTTTTAATGCAGGGATAGAAATGACCAAAAAAGGTATAGCCCAGAATGGTTGTGTAAATTCTTATGGTGTAATTCTTTATTTTGGTAAAAATGGATACTCAAAGGCAGGTAAAGTTGTAACTGATTTGCAAAAGGCATGTGATTATTGGAAAAACAAAGGAACCATTGTTGACCTTAATATGACTGACAAAGATCATTATGTTATTGTGGCAAAAGCAGGTGGTCCCGACAAACCTTCGAGTTACAAGATTTCGTTTTCTGGCATGTCAGAAGAAATGTTAAACGGTTTTACTCAGACAATGACGCTTGAAAGCCCTCAGATCCAATCTTATTGTTTTAACGAAAAAGGTAATTGGGCTATTATTGCACATGGAGGTGCAACCATTTATAATAATGATATAATAGAAGATTTTAATTTTGTCGCAGATCCAAAGACCATGTCTTTAATATATGAAGCATACAAAAAGTATGGTAAAGTGCTGACAGTTTCAATGACCGACACGGGTGTTATTGTTTGTTGCGAGAATGGCGTTTTGTTGAAAGATGTACCCAGTCCTGTATACGATGAGTTAAGGTCTTTGAAATTTAAACCATATATTATAAAGTTCCATGATTCAGGACATTACATTATATCTGATGGAAAAAATAGATGTGTGACTAGTTTATGATTATTTAGTAGTATGTGTAATCATTATCATCGTTTGTTTTAGCTGTTTTCAAAGCATTGGCAGAAACAGATAAAGGTGGTTTCGCTCTTATTCTCATGCCTGTCATATTGTTAGTCATAAACTTTACTGCAGTGTGGGATAATTACTATATTTGCAAAAATAACTAAGAAAAGATAATCATGATACTACGGCAACTTTGCTTTCCCCTTTTGTTTTTCACAACACTCTCACTGCAAGCCCAAACACAACAAGGCTATGTGAAGACATTAGGTCGCCCTAACCAGAAAGGTGTAGCCTTGAGCGGTGTATCCATTCGTTTCAGGGGAGAACATAATGCTGTACTGAGTGATGTCAAGGTTTTTTTTTCGATGATAATGACTGGTAAAAAGAAGGGTGATGCCTATGCCCTCCAACAAGTACAGAAGCAAGGTTATGAACTGAATGAGCATGGAATAATTGGTAGGCAGTATGCTTTTT
>CADBBS010000121.1 GCA_902793045.1 uncultured Lachnospiraceae bacterium | reverse complement strand
TCATCATAGTAACTTGTCTTAGCCATAAACTTCGTTGGTTTATAGTCCTTCAACTTTCTCAATTTATCATCTCCCTTCAACGCAAAAAGCACTCCATAATTGAAGTGCTTTCAAAAAAATATATTTTATTTAATTTTATTTTTCTTGAGTTCTATGTATTGTTCTAATAATTTTCTCTTGTTCTTTAATATCAATTCCTATCGATTCAAGAGCCTCTCTTGTTCCACAGTCTGGACATATTGGTGTTTTATTATCTTTTCTTGAAATCGCAGGATGTCCTTGATATTCTGCTCCACATTGTGGACATTTTCTTTTCCTATTAATTTCCTTCTTCATAATCTAACCTCCTACTTTTATCTAGTGCATCTAATAGATACAATGGATCAAAATTAAATCTCATATAGCCTTCATAACAAGTTCTTAAATAATGAACACTTGGAATACCTAGTTTTCTATCTTCATGCATTATATAAACATAAGCTTTTCTTATTCTGGTCTTTTTTGATTTTATCCCTTTAATAGGAATTATCATTTCTTTTTTGTAATAGAATTGTGGGCATCCTTCATATCTATCAAGTGCTTGTTCATCACTTTCTTGAGTTTCCCATATTACAACTGGAACTTCCTCACCCTTCTTTTTTTCAATGGTTAGATAAGAGCCTGTTTTACTTCCTTTAAACAATAATTCGTAATCCTTAATAATTGCTGTACCAATAATCCTTGCAGTTGGACATCTGAATTTCATCTGTCCTACATTTAAGTTACTACCGTAAGCAATATAATATCTTCTCCTCATAAGATATCCTCCTTTCTATTCAAGGGATTACCCTTCTACCACCTTAAGGCAGCAAACGCTGCCGATTAAAGTACCAGGAGGCTAACTCCTTGAGCTTACTCTTTTTTGTCTAAATGCTGTATCACCTTCAAGTCTTTTGGTTAATACATCTCTTGCTGTTTTAAACTCATCTCCTATAAATCCTAATCTTAATAACCATGTTCTCATTGCATACTTTGGATTTTCGTTTTGTTGTCTTTTAGCTGATGCAAACTTCACATCCTTTGCCATTTGACTTAATGCTAGGCAAAATTGAATGTAGCTTTTTAATTGACCTGCATGAAGTCCATTTTGCTTTCCTTCTGCTGGTGGATCAAATTGAAATAATCTAAATTCAATAGTTCCTTTAGTAAAGGTTGCATGGAAGTTTAGCATATGGTATCTACTATCGTTGTAATGATGATTTCTTGAATAACTCGCATTTTGTGTTTGATACCAAATATCTGCAAACTTTGACATTGTTTTTGGTTTTCGTCTATTAAGTACTCTTAAGAACTCTGGATTAACTGTTCTACAATATCTGCTTATTCTTGTTGAATCAAGTTTCAAGGCATCAGCTATTAATAATTCGTGACTAGCCATAATGTTTGCTAGGTTTCTCATCGTTTGTGGTGTATGTCCATCTGCTCCAATGTGAATGTGAACTCCACATCCTCTTGTTGCATCACTCTTTGCTCCTGCTTTTCTTAAAAGTCTTATTAGTTCTTGTAAAAGTTCAATATCTTCATATTTTAATATTGGCGTTACTAATTCGCACTTTTTACTTTCAACTCCTAGGATACTTGTATCCCTTTGAAACTTCCATTCTCTCCCGTCGCTTGACCAGGCAGACCATGTTAAATATCCATTTCTACTATCTGTATATTCGTATCTGCCTGTTCCAAATAGCTCTGCAGCTATCTTTGCGGCTTTTTCTCTGGTTATATTATTCATTTCAACTTCTACTCCGATTGTCTGTTCTTTCATCTTTTCGGATTGTCTTAATGCTTTCTCACTCATCTTACTCACCTTTCTTTATATAAGATTTCCTTTTTTGTTATGTATATATATCACTCTAAAAGGCATATATATCAAGTCATTTAGGCAAAATAAGTGTATATTTTTTGCTATATTTTGATACATTTGTCGACATTGTAAATAACATTTAAAGAACTACCATTGTCCCAGGCAACCATAATTGATCCAGTATCATCTACACCAATTACAGTCCCTTCTGTTCCAAGTGGTGGAGCCTGCATATCATCCATCTTTATAAGCCTTACTCTTGTTCCTTTTGGATATTCTTTTCGTATTCTTTCAACGATTTCTTTTTTTGGAAACATCATATTGTTTACCTCCTTGCACTACATATATCACTCTAAAACACATATTTATCAAGTGATGTGTGCGTAATACTCGATTCCAGATAGAACAAAGTAAACACATGGAAGTGCTACACCATTTCCCCATAACTTATATTCAGCTGAATCAGAATGAGGATTTTGTAGCCATTTAATTATTTGGCTATCTGTCTTTTCTTTTTTATTTTTTCCTTCTGCTTTAGAACTTTCATTAAATACTTCTCTCCAATAATCAATATCTTCTTTGGTTGGTTCTTTTGTTTCTAAATTAGAACACCACCAATCAGGAAAGCCTTGAAGTCTTGCACATTCTTTTGGTGTAAGTCTTCTAACTCTTAACTTATCATTCACTATTGGAGGATCCATATAGTCAGTTGCAATTAATGTATTAGCTAGATTTTCACTTGCTCTAATATGAAATGAACTCTTGCTTGTCGAATAAACAATTGCTACTCCACCTTGATTTGAATTTGGAAAGTTTCCATTAGTATCAAGAGTTCTAGATGTTTCTGTTTCATACACATTATTCCTTGCATTCTTTGTACCTTCAGATGTTAATCTTACATCGTAGTTTTTTGAATGAACAATAAATGGTTGATTGTTGCCACCAGTTCCATAAGTTGAAAGAACCGTTGGTGCAACATTCAATGGTCCTTTATATCTTAAATCTTGCGAGTGATTTTCAAATAAATCTAACTTGCCTGATTCTCTAATGCTATCTTCAATGTTTCTGGAAGAGTCCTGCCACGACTTGAAGCTCTCCTTAGAATACCCTGACAAGCCCTCTGACTCAAATAGTATTTTTGAGGCACTGTTTCCTCCAAAATCTGCGACAAGGTAGATACGATTTCTTCTCTGGGGAACTCCCCAAAACTGAGCATCAAATACTCGCCATGCGATTGAGAAATCATCTCCCATAATCGTTCCTGCTTGTTGCCACTTTGCAGGTTTAGGAATAGACAATTCTTGATGTTTGACTTTGCAGATTTCTTCAAGGACACTTTTGAAGTCGTCTCCTTTGTTTGAAGAGAAGGCTCCTGTGACATTTTCCCAGACAATATATCTTGGCTTTTCTCCATTTGTTGCACACCTCATTTCTTTTACTACTCTTATTGCTTCATAAAAAAGATTAGACCTACTTCCGTCTAATCCTGCTCTTTTACCCGCTATCGACATATCCTGGCATGGACTTCCAAATGTAATTATATCTACGGGCTCTACTTCATTTCCTTTTATTTTAGTGATATCACCATAATGCTTTACTTTGGATAATCTTTTAGTTGTTACCCTTATTGCAAATGGCTCTATCTCTGAACTCCATATAGGTTTAATACCTGCTAACATCCCACCCAATGGAAAACCACCACTTCCGTCAAATAAACTTGCAAGTGTTAGTTCTTTATCCATTATCAACTTCTACCTCTTTAACTAAATCTTTATACAATATCTTTACACCATCTCTAATTACATACACATTTTCACTATCGTTAGTATCTTCAACATATCTTCTTAAAATAACTGATGCATACTTTTCATCAAGTTCCATTGTGTAACAAATTCTATTCATTTGCTCACAAGCCATAAGTGTTGATCCACTACCACCAAATGTGTCTATAACAATAGCATTAGCTTGAGTTGAATTGTTTATTGGATAAGCTAATAAATCAAGTGGTTTAGAAGTTGGATGATTTGAGTTCTTTTTAGGTTTATCAAAGTTCCAGATAGTAGTTTGTTTTCTATCTGAATACCATGGATGTTTTCCATTTTGTAAAAAGCCATATAATACAGGTTCATGTTGCCATTGATAATCTGAACGACCTAGTACTAAACTATCTTTTACCCATATACAACAACCTGCTAAATGAAATCCTGCATCTATAAAAGCTTTTCTAAAATTCAAGCCTTCTGTATCAGCATGGAATACATATGCAGCTCCACCGTTTTCCAAATGGTCTGCCATATTTTTAAATGATAAATATAAGAACTCATAGAAGTCATTGTTATCCATACTATCATTTTGGATTGTTAATCCATCAGAGCTTTTGAAAGCTACGTTGTAAGGTGGGTCGGTCAAGATTAAGTTTGCTTTTTTATCTTCCATTAGTTTTGCTACATCTTCACTTGATGTTGCATCACCACACATCAACTTATGCTTTCCTACAAACCACACATCCCCTCTTTCAACAAAACTTGCTTTTTCAAGGGCAGCAGTTAAATCAAATTCATCTTCTTTTACTTCTTTGTCATCTACTCCAAATAAGTCAGCTAGTTCTTTTTCATCAAAACCTGTAAACTCTAAATCATATCCTAG